>JABFSC010000303.1 GCA_013140885.1 Deltaproteobacteria bacterium
GGGGGAGCCGCGATCAATCTCGCCTCCGTGCGCAACTCGCTGATTAGCAACAACCTGCTCCACAACAACCACGCCAGTGGGATCGCGGGATGGGATGATGGGGTGGGCAATACGTTCGGAACTCGGGGCAATCGGTTTTTCAATAACACGATTGTCCAGGCGCCCGACGGACGCTTCGCGCTCGTCCTCATCAACGGCAGCATCAACAATCAGGTGAAAAACAATATCCTCATCCACACTGGCGCGCGCGGGAGTATCGAGACCGACGCTTCCAGTCGGCCAGGATTGATCTCCGACTACAACGTGGTGAACAACCGCTTCTCGTTGAACGAAACATTCATCACCTTGGCGCAGTGGCGCGCATACGGATACGACCTCCATTCGATTCTGAATCCAGGATTAGCCACGCTGTTCGTCAACCCGACAGGGGCGAACTACCACCTCAAAACCGGGAGTCCGGCGATCAATGCTGGAGTGACCGTGACGGGCGTCATTGATGACATCGACGGCAACCCGCGACCACAAGGGCTACGTTATGACATCGGCGCGGACGAGGTGCTCGTTCCGTAAGAGGATCCAGAAACCACAACGTTTTCCCGTCCTGGCTCCTGACTACTGATGCCTCAGCATAATCCTTGACATCCGCGCCGTCCTTTCTGTAAAGAACGGCCTGTGAATACACTCGCGAAAATTTTGATCGTCGATGACGAGCCGCTTAACGTTGATCTCCTAGAGCAAGAGCTTGAGGACCTTGGCTACCAAACAATGAGTGCGGCCAACGGGCAAGAAGCACTCGCCAAGGCCACCGCCGAAGCTCCAGACCTGATCCTCTTGGACGTGATGATGCCGAAGATGGACGGGTTCACCGTCTGTCGCCTCTTGAAGGAAAAAGAAGCCACCCAACTGATCCCGGTCATCTTTATGACCGCCCTGGGAGAAAAAGAACATCGCATCAGCGGGATCAAAGCCGGCGGGTATGACTTTTTCACCAAGCCACCAGACCGACAAGTCTTGCATGCCCGGATTCAGAACGCGATCGCAATGAAACAAGCCGTGGACCGTAAGCTCCAGGAGCATGCTGCTCCCGCTCAGACCTTTCACCAAGAGGGCGAATACTGGACCCTCACCTACGATGGCAAGGTTGTCCGTGTGAAAGATAGCGCGGGGTTGCACTACCTGGCGTACCTGCTCCGCTATCCCCACCGACGAATTCACGTCCTTGAATTAATTGCCGCTATGGAAGGTCCGCCCGAGGATGTTGTAGGACGGAGACACATCGCAGCCCAAGAAAACCTCCCTATACGGGTCGGGTTAGGCGACGCGGGCGAGTTCCTCGACCCCAAAGCGAAAGCCGCCTACAAAACTCGGCTCAGGGAATTACAGGAAGCCTTGGAGGATGCGCAGGCGGACAACGACGTAGGCCGTATCGCCAAGGCGCAAGAAGAGATGGAATTTTTGACTAACGAACTCCTGCGCTCCCTGAGATTGGGGGGAAAGAGTCGGCGGGCCGCCTCTTCGACGGAGCGGGCCCGTATCAACATCCAACGGTCGATAAAAATCACTGTAGAAAAGGTGGCGGAATATCACCAGACCTTGGGAGCGTATCTTGCCAACACGATCCACACCGGCACCTACTGTTCCTATAGCCCTGATGTTCGCATCCCCAGCCCCTGGGGGTTCTGATTTTTCCGGCTCTTTTTCAATTGTTCAGTCGGAATGAACAATTTGTTCAGTGGGTTGTTACGCCTGGTTGGAGAGCGAGCAGGTATTACCTTATAAAGGGAGGGTAGAATCATGGCGAAAACTGGACCACTCAGTGAAAGAACATGGGGGAGGATTTGGGCTCGAGCTTTTACGAACCCACCATTTCAAAAGGATTTCGAGAAAAGTCCACGTGAAGCCGTTAAGAAATTTCTGGGAGACTTTGTTGAGCCTCTGTTTGATCCGAAAAAGAACAAAAAGATGAAGCATTGCTCATTCGAAATATACGATGCTCTCGATAAGCGTCTCACGAAAGATATCGCGAGTGGAGGTACGGAGCATTTTGTCCGAGACTTGCGCGCAGGCCAGAATTTGGCTCACTCGGAGATCACGACTATCATTAATAAATTGCATGGAAACGAATGGCTGCTTGTCGATAAAACGAAACCACATCAGCCACACCGCTTTGAGAAAGTCATTCCGAAAGACAGAGGAGGGACGCCGAAACCGCCAACCGCCCCTCTTACCTTGACGGAATGGGCTATGGTGTACGCTGAAGCCGTTCTTTCAGATAGGGGAATGCCTGGAGCTATCGTCGGTTTTTATTCCCTGCTGAAGAAAGATGCAGCCGGCGCTGTGCAAGATTTTGTGAATGCCGCTCCAGCAACTTTTCCACATAATGCTACCGCTCCTATCCTTGAATTGCCGACTTCGGCTGACATTTTCAGTCACCCAAACCGCCCTGGAGATATCACTTCTCAAGCCGATTTAGACAGCCTTCTTAAAGAACTTGAAGACGACATAGACACAGACTACGAGTGCATGCTTCGTATTTGCCTTTCTTGTTGACATACTGAGGAACCCGGGAAGGTGGGGCACGACCTACCTACTCCCTACTTAGGCTCTCGTAACAATTCCTGGCAAGGGGTTCTTCAATGGCCTATCGACCACAGTTTAAGCGTTATTTCCGTTCCACGCTCATTCCCTCAGAAGGAGTTGTTCTACAGTCGGAGCATGGACATGTGTGCCTTCGTGGTCCGGTCTATTCGCGGTTAGCACCACTACTTGATGGTCAACATACGGTTGAGGAGATTGTCGATGGTCTCCACGGTCAGGTTTCTGCCGTTGAAGTTGTTTATGCTCTCAAACTCCTGGCGCAACGAGGCTATGCGGTTGATGCCGCGCCAGGAGTCCCTGCCACCCAGGCCGCCTTTTGGGATGAGTTGAATGTCGATCCGCGCGAGGCGATAGTCCGTCTGCGAGAGACCCCAGCATCGGTTATAACCTTTGGGAACATTCCCCCCGAGCCGTTTCGCGCTCTCCTCACGGCCCTGGGGGTTCCGATCAGTGACGATGGTGCCTGCACTGTCGTCCTGACCGACGATTACCTCCACGAGGGACTGAATGCCTTCAATACAGAAACTTTGGCCCACGAGCACCCGTGGCTGTTGGTCAAACCGGTAGGAACAGAGGTATGGATCGGCCCCCTCTTTATTCCCGGTAAGACTGGCTGCTGGGCTTGTCTGGCCCATCGCCTCCAGGGGGCGCGGAAAATCGATAGTTATCTGCGAGAAAAAGCTGGGGCTGTCCCTCTTTCTTCTTTTTCGTTGGCTACATTACCATCGACGTTTCACACGGCGCTAAGTATCGCGGCAACCGAGACAGCCAGGTGGATCGTTCAAGGACGGCATGAGGAACTTGAAGGACAGATTGTCACGCTCAACGTGCTCTCGCTTGACAAACAGAGACATGCGATGGTTCGACGGCCACAGTGCCCACACTGCGGAGATCCAAGCGCTGTGACAGCCCACCAATCTGCCCCGATCGTACTACAAAGCTGTAAGAAAATTTTCACCAGCGATGGTGGACATCGTAGTTTCGCCCCCGATGAAACCTGGCAAGCCTTGAAACATCACATCAGCCCGATTACTGGTATCGTCGGCGCTTTGTATCCGACCGCACCATGGGTCGGCGAGACCAGTTTCACACCGTCGTTTCTCTCCAGCCACAATTTTGTTCATATACCACGGGAAGACGCTTTCGACTTGGCCGCTTTCGAGGCAAGCCTGAAGAGCGGTTCCAGCGGTAAAGGGCGGGACCCTATCCAGGCCAAAGTCAGCGCTATGAGTGAAGCCATTGAGCGCTACTCCGGCACTTGTCAGGGAGACGAGGCCCGTGTCAGTGCGCGACGCAAAGACTTGGGGACGGCAGCTATTCTCCCTAATGCCTGCATGCACTACAGTGAGCGACAGTTCCATAATCGCCCACAGTGGAATGCGTCTGGTGCGCGGTCCAGCTGGGTGCCAGAACCATTTGATGAGGATACAGAAATCGAGTGGAGCCCGGTCTGGTCGTTGACTTACGACGAACCGCGCTACGTGCCCACTGCGTATTGCTACTATGGGTACTCGCGCAAACATCAGACCTGGTTTGCGCGGGCGGACTCAAACGGCTGCGCCGCCGGGAGCAGTAAAGAGGAGGCCATTCTCCAAGGTTTTATGGAAGTCGTCGAGCGCGATAATATCGCGCTGTGGTGGTACAACCGCCTTCAGAGGCCAGCGGTGGATCTCGCTAGTTTCAGCGAGCCATACTTTGAGCAACTGCGAGACTATTACGACATGTTGCACCGTGACCTGTGGGTGCTCGATATTACCAGTGACTTGCCCATTCCTACTTTTGCGGCGCTCTCGCGTCGGCGCGACGGAGCAGTCGAGGACATCATTTGGGGATTTGGGGCTCACTTTGACGCACGTCTGGCTATTCTCCGCGCGCTGACTGAAGTCAACCAGTGGTTGCCGGTCGTTCACTCTGGTTCAACAGAAAAAGCCAATACCTATCGCGCCCAGGGGCAGGATGCGGTTCACTGGTGGAAAACCGCCACGCTGGAGAACCAGCCCTACCTGGCTCCAGATGGGGCCGCTACGCCAAGGGTGCACACGGACTATGCGCAGGATTGGAGTGACGATCTCGCCATTGATGTGAGGACCTGTGTAAGCATCGCGGCAGCAAAAAAGTTAGAAACGCTGGTAATAGACCAGACTCGGCCCGACACTGGGCTCCACGTCGTAAAGGTGATTGTTCCTGGTTTGCGCCATTTCTGGCCACGGTTTGCTCCAGGCCGCTTGTATGAGGTTCCCGTGCGGATGGGGTGGTTGAAACACCCTTTGACTGAGGACCGGTTGAATCCGCAACATATTTTCTTCTGAATGAGGAGCCGAACCCGATGACACTTGCAGGCTACCGGATCAAGGAAAAGATTTATGAGAGTCGCAACTCCCTGGTCTATCGTGGGCAGCGAGAGGCAAAGCCGCAAGCGGTTATCCTCAAGATGCTCAGAGAGGAATACCCCTCGCCACGAAAGCTCGCCGCCTTTCGGCGCGAATACCAGTTGCTCTGTACCCTCCAAGTGCCAGGAGTCATTCGCGCCTACGATCTCACCGCTGACCAACACCGTCTCGTCATGGTGTTGGAAGATTGCGGCGGTGAGTCACTGGCACAGCT
>JABFSC010000029.1 GCA_013140885.1 Deltaproteobacteria bacterium
CTACTGCCCCCGAAGTCCCCACTGCCCGTGAGGTAGAGCACCGGACGGCCCATCTCCGTCGCGCGCCCCACGGCTTCCTCGACCGCATCCAGCCCAGGAATCCGCCGCAGAAAGATATTGGGATTCACCCGCGCCCGACGAATCGACACCAGCAACGTGGCCGCGAACGCCAGGAGAATGCCAAGATTGTTCAGCTTCGCCCAGTTCAACAGATTGGCGTGCGGCGCGGCGGCAACGATGGCGCTCTTCGCCTCGGCTTGCCCATCGCTCAAGGTTACCTGGAAAAAATAGGTGGTATCCCGCTCAAGGCGAAAGTCCGAAGTCGATTTGACCTGAAAAAAATGCACGTCCTTGCGTTTCGCGCCCCAGACCCACCACGGACCACTGATATCGGTTTCATAATGAGTCGTGGCGGCGAACTCGGCGATGCGCGTGAACTCACCAGTTTCTTGCTTGCTCAGGGCGACGCGATACACGGCGGTCTTCGATTCGGTTGTCAGCACCGGCCAGCGCAGGCCGATACTATCACCCGCGTCACCAGGCATGTCGAAGGCTTCAAGTTGCGGGGCACCAGCAGCGCCCATTTCTTGCGCACGAGCGACACCAGGCAACAGGAAGAGCCCCCAGACGAGGCAGGTAAAGAAGACGCCGGTGTGGCGTCGTGGGAATTGGAGATCGCGCATCATTCCGTCTCTTCTCGTGGAAGCGCGAGCGTCTCGCCCGCTGACAACCCGATGAAAGCGGACATCATGCCATCGCCTATCCGGGAAAGGAACGGGGCGCGGGGCTTTCCGCTCATTTGTGAAGAATGAAGAAGGAAAAAAACAAAATAGGGCAGTCGGAGAAGGTGCCGCGCGCGCTCTCCCCTTTGCCGATTTACCTCATGAGGAATATAGAGGAGAGCATTATGCGTTCGACAACCATACAAATTTGTCAGCGCGGCTCCGTCACCCTTCCCGCTAAACTGCGAGCGAAGTATCGACTGGATGAAGGGGATCGCGTGACCATCCTTGACCTTGGGGGAGGTAGACATGCCAACGGATCTCATTGAAATTTACCTCCGCATCCGGCGCGAAGATATTGCTCTGCTCAAGTTCGTGGTCGAGTCGTATGAAGGCATCGGCATTGTCCGCACGCTGGATCGCAAAAGAGCCACTGTCGTGGTGCTGGCCATGCCGGACGCAACTGAGGATGTCCGAGGAGTGCTGGACTCACTGCGTGACGAAATGGAATGGTACGAAATCCCGCCCCCTGTCGAGCAGGACGATTGGCTGATGGAGGAAATTAAGAGTTGAGAGTAGAGGGTGGAGAGTGGAGAGTGGAGAAAGCACTGCTCTTTTTCAACTTTCAACTTTCAACTCGCCACTCTCCACTCTCTTCCCAAAGACATACGCCACGCCAATGCTGATAGCATACAGCAGCAACAGTGGACCAGCGAGAAGGAGCTGAGAGGCGACATCAGGGCCGGGAGTCAACACCGCCGCTAATACAAAAATAAGGACGACCGCATAACGGAAGAATTGAATGAGTATCTGATGCGTAATCAGCCCGACGCGCGTGAAGAAGAACGCGAACACCGGTAACTCAAAGGTCACGCCAAACGCTAACAGCATCCGCGCGGTAAACGTCAGATATTCGCTAATGCGTAAGGTCGGCTGGACACCGATGGTTTTGTACTCCTCAAGAAAAAAGGCGAAGGCCACGGGGAGCACGATACGATAACAAAACCCCGCGCCGAGGAAGAAAAAGAGAGGGCCAAAAATGATGAACGGAATGACATACCGTTTCTCGTGCTGATGCAGGCCCGGCGCGACGAATTGCCATAATTGATAAAAAAGGGCTGGGCTCGCCAGGAAGAGCGCGGCGATGAATGCGACCTTGAGTTTGGTGAAGAATGCCTCGGTGGGTCCTAACCCGACCAGCGCGGGCGCCTCGGCCGTGGCGCTCAACACGGGATGCGAGAGAAAGGTGAACAACTCACTTGCCGCCAGGTAGGTGGGAACAAAGGCAATGGCGATCGCGAGCAGCGACTTGAGCAGCCGCCCACGTAACTCCTGTAAATGGCCCAAGAGCGGCATCGTCCGATCATCACCGGCCATCTACGCCGTCTCTCCTGATGAAGACTCCTTCTTGTCCTCCGTGGCGAGCGGCTCCATCTCCCCTTTCGTGCGGGGGACAGTGGCGACTGGTGTTGCCACTGGTTGCTCCACGGGAGGCGGTGTCGTGCTCGAAGGTCGAGAGGTCTCCGCTTGGGCTTCTCGTTCGGCTTGGCGGACTTCTTCTTCGAGCATCTGGCGGGCGCTACGCAGCTCTTCCGATACGTCGTCAGTGACCTTGCGAAAGTCAGCAAACAGTCTAGTGAACGTTTTGATGACTTCCGGCAAGCGCTCTGGACCGACAAAGATCAGTGCGATGACAATGATGACGAGAAGTTCTGGGATGCCGATGCCAAACATAAATGATGTGCGGCATACGGTAGTATAATCGGAAAACGGGCGCAAGCCGCGAAGCAAGAATGCCCGCAAAGGAGCCGCTATGTTGCGTACAGGAATTGTTGTGGATGCCCGCTATCAGGAGCATGACACTGGACGGAATCACCCGGAACGGCCGGAGCGGATTGCCACACTGGTTGATTCACTGACTCGGTATCAACGAGCCGGGCTCAAACGGTTTGACCCGCGCCTTGCCACACCCACGGAGATTGCCCTGGTGCATGATCCGAGCCACGTCGATCGCGTGGCGGCGACCGCGCAACAGCATCGCTTCGCGTTTGATGCCGATACTCCCGTCTCCGCGCAATCGTACCACACCGCGCTGCTGGCGACGGGTGGCCTCTTGACCCTGCTCGAAGCGATTATGACCCACGACATTGACAATGGCTTCGCCCTCGTGCGTCCGCCCGGTCATCATGCCGAACGAGATCGCGCGATGGGGTTTTGCTTGTTCAACAGCGCGGCTATTGGCGCGCAATACTTGCGAGAGCGGTTTGGCTTACACCGTATTCTCGTGATGGATTGGGACGTCCATCACGGCAACGGGACGCAACACAGTTTCTATGACGATCCGGGCGTGCTCTACGTGTCTACTCACCAGTACCCGTACTATCCAGGGACCGGCGCCTTGACCGAAGTTGGCGCGGGACAAGGGGAAGGCTACACGCTCAATCTGCCGCTTTCCCCAGGTTGTGGCGACGGGGAATATCAGGAACTCTTCACCGATGTGATCGCGCCGATCTGTCGGCAGTTTAACCCAGAATTTGTACTGATCTCCGCCGGATTTGACGCGCATCGCCGTGACCCGCTGGGGGGCATGGACGTCACGGAATCCGGTTTTGGCGCGATGGCGCGGGTGTTGTTACAGGTCGCGCAAGAGCACGCGCAGGGGCGCTGCGCCGCGATTCTTGAAGGTGGGTATGATCTGGAGGGGCTGCGGAAATCCGTGTGCTCCGTGCTGGACGAAATGGAAGGAGGGCATCTTACGGAGAGTCTTCCCTCGCATACCGCACGTGGCCTGGCATCAACCGCGTGGCAAGTCCAAGGCCGCTACTGGGAATCCCCTAAATTATAGGGTTGCTCCGGAGCCGGCGGAGCAGGAGTGGGGGGGACTTTTGCGATCGGAGCCGACGGCTCTCCCGCGTTCGCCTCGGGAAGCGGGTCGCTTGCTATTCCGTCATTCAGACTTTCCTCGGAGAGCGGAGTTTGGGTATCACCAGCATCAACAGGGGGGGCTCCGTCATTATTGTTTTCGGTGGTCTCTTCGGGCTCGGGTTCGGGCTCCTCGAATTCCGGGGTCGATTCTTCTGGTGGTTCTTCTCCTTCCACAGGCGCGAGCTCTTCTTCAACACCGGGTTCAGGGAGTCGGGCCACTGACGGCGGAGCGATAACGAGGGGTGGCGGGAGAGGTGGTTGCTGCACCGGGTCAGGCACGGCGATCGGCGTGGGCGAGGGAGTGCCAATCGGGGAAGGAGAAAACGCATCGCCCTCCGGTGTGGCCAAGCCAGGAGCCGATGCGGTCTCGGTGGTGGTTCCAGGTTCAGTGCCGCGCGCGAAAATTTCGAGGATGACCTTGCCGCTCGCTGCCCGCTTCCCAGTGCCGGCATTGATGTGCGCGACGGTAATGCCATCAGGAATGAGGAAATCGTTAATTGGACTGTCGCCAAGGGCCTCCTTCATAAAGGAAGTCCATATCGGAGCGGCGACTCTTCCGCCCGTTTCTCCTGAACCGAGTGGGCGTTTCTCGTCAAAGCCCACCCAAACTCCGGCGATCAGCTCCGGAGTGTACCCAACGAACCACGCCTCTCCATAATCGTTGGTGGTGCCAGTCTTGCCTGCCGCCGGGCGGCCAAGTTTGAGCGCTTCCTTGCCGGTTCCACGCTCGACGACGCTCTTGAGAATACTAGTCATCAGATACGCGGTTTCCGGCGCGATGGCGGGAGTGGGTTGAAAGGTGCTTTCCGAGATCACCGCGCCTTGGCTGTCGGTCATTTTCGAAATGAAGATCGGCTCAAACCGATTGCCATTGGTCGCGAAGACACCGTAGGCACGAATCATGTCTAATAACGTGACCTCCGATGATCCGAGAGCCACGGACATATTGGGGGCCAGCGGTGCGGTGATGCCGAGTGTTTGGGCATATGAGATCAAATAGGGGAGGCCAATGGCATCGGCGATGCGCACGGTCGGCACGTTGCGAGAAAAGGTCAGGGCCTCGCGTAACCGGATAGGGCCACGAAACTTGCGATCATAGTTCGCTGGGGACCAGCGTTTGCCTCGACCATCACGAAAAGAGATCGGGCTATCCTTGATAATGGAGGCAGGGGTATAGCCCCGATCCAGCGCGGCGGCATAGACCACGGGCTTGAACACCGATCCGGGTTGCCGCTTGGCTTGCGTCGCGCGGTTGAATTGGCTGCGGGTGAAGTCGTATCCACCCACCATGGCTTTCACTTCACCCGTGGTGAGGTCCACCGCCAGCAACCCGCCGTCGAGGTGGTTGGTGCTTTGTCGGCGACAGAGCCCCTCGCGGCGGCAGAGGACATCGATACCGTCACGGAATGCCTTCTCCGCCGCTTTTTGGATCTTCAGGTCCACGGTGGTGTACACTTCCAAGCCGAGTTTTTGCGTGGCGTCCTCGCCATACTTCTGTTGGATGAGCTGGCGGACGTGTTCCACATAATACGGGGCGAGGTCGGTATACGACGCGGGGGCCGCCGAGGAGGGTGTGAGCGGTTCTTGCCAGGCGGTCATGGCCTGGGCATACGAAATAAAGCGCTCTTCCATCATCCGTTCGAGCACGTAGCGTTGCCGTTCCTTGGCGCCTTCGAGGTTCTTGAAGGGATCGTAGACGCTTGGGGCTGGGGCTAAGCCAGCGATCATGGCGGCTTCTGGCAAGGTCAGGTCGGCGACACCTTTGTTGAAATACTCGCGAGCGGCGGCCTCGACGCCATATGCGCCACTGCCGAGATACAGCTGGTTGAGATAAATTTCGAGAATTTGCGCCTTGCCCATTTGGCGTTCAAGCCGTAACGCGAGGATCATTTCCTGGGCTTTGCGCCGATAGCTCCGCTCTGATGTGAGCAAGACGGACTTCACGATCTGTTGGGTAATCGTGCTGCCTCCCTGGACGGTGCGCCCAGCTTGCCAGTTCGCGATAGCCGCGCGCGTGACCGCGGAAAAATTGACACCGGGATGCTGATAAAAGTCTTTATCCTCGGACGCCAGAAACGCGCGTTGGACGAGCACGGGGATTTTGTCGAGTGGCAGTGGATAGCGCTTCTCCAAATAAAACTCGCCGAGCAGCGTCGCGCCATCGTTGGCATAGACACGGGTCACTGACGGGGGAGTGAAATGGGTGAGGCGTTCAATAGCCGGGAGTTCGCCAGTGAGGTCTTGATAAAAAATCCAGGCGACCAGCGCACCGCCACTCAGGATGACGAACAACAGGGTGCGAAAAACAAAGCGAAAAAAGCGTCGAATCCGTCCCCGACGTCGTGGCGCTGGGGGTGACGATGAAGGTGTTTCGTTATCCATGAATAAACTGATGTCTGTAGGGAGAATTCCGATGATAGATTTTGAGACGGGGGGATTGTAGCTGCTCTTTTGGTCGCATCCAAGGGAGCGTAGAAAAAAGTGCCGAGAATTGAACTCTCTAGCGTACAAGCCGGAAACGCTCCGCTTATTCCGGCCTACGTTCTCTCTTCGTTCAAGTGCAAACCGCTGTAAGTGAGAGGGCTCCGAAAGTTCCCTCTCCCAGATGGGAGAGGGCTAGGGTGAGGGGGATCAAGTGACTTTGTCCTCAGTTCGCGATCTCCCGCAAAAACTCGCCAACAATCCGATTATATTCATCAGCGCACTCGAAGTACGCCGAATGGCCAGCCTGGGGCATCTGGACGAAGCGCGCGTGAGGAAGCTGCTCCACCAAGCTGCGCATCGCGGCTGGCGGCGTGAGCACATCGTCTTCGCCAACGAGCAGTAGCGTCGGAATTTTGTGATCGACAATGGGCTTCACCTGGTGATGGAGTCCAAAGAGCGTCGAAACCAACGTCGGCGGGACATGGGTGTTGAGCGCGGAAATCTGGCGATAGAGAAAAGTCATCGCCGGGGCTCGCTCAGGAAAACTTTTGGCATACGCATTCTCCAAGACTTGCGCTAAAGTTCCGCGCGATCGTTCGCGAATCTGGACGTGGGATTTGTCCGCTGCCGCTGTCGCAATGCCACCGGTCGTGTCACAGAGGATCAATGCCCTGGTTCGCTCAGGGTGCGCCGCCGCGAATCCACAGACCGTCCAGCCTCCCATCGACTGCCCAGCCACTACCGCCTTTTCAATCTTGAGGTGATCGAGCAAGGCGGTGAGGTCTTGCACAAAGGCGTTCGGACCGGGTCCATTGGGCAGATCGCGGGAGTGGCCGAAGCTGCGATGGTCAAACGTGACAACCGTGTACTGTTTCGCGAACACGGGCACTTGCTGCCACCAACTGAGATGGCTGCCGCCTCCGCCGTGCGCGAACACCAAGGCCGGGCCGCTGCCGTGTGTTTCGTAATAAAGGTCGATTCCGTTAATTGGTGCGAAAGGCATAAATGCTCCTCCTCCTTTTTGGGCTATCGGGATTTTTTGCTGTGTTTTCTCTCACGCGGAGACGCAGAGACGCGGAGTGAGAACAGCGCAGTGTCTCTACTCCACCAAGCGGGAATTCGTTCCGCTCATTGCCCAGCCTACATCGGTTCCGCTTGCCGCTCCGCCACGATCTCCGCGTTGCCCGCCACCACGCGCTCGGCCTTGAGCTGGGCGATGTCCGCCTCCGAATAGTTGAGCAATCGCCGCAGCACGGATTCCGTCTGCTCGCCGAGTAACGGACCGGAAGCGGCGACCGCGCCCTGCGTCGCCGAGAGTTTGATGGGCGGACCATCAAGCGTGACGGTCTCGCCTTCGGGTGTCTGTACCTGCGCCCAATACCCGCGCGCCCGCAGTTGTGGGTCACGATCCATATCCGCGCCACTGGCCACGAGTCCAGCGGCCACGCCAACCTGCTGGAGCTTCGTCATCACTTCTTCTGGAGCATGTTGGCAGGTCCACGCTTCCACGTGACGGTCGAGTTCCGCTTGGCGCTGGAGGCGTTGCGCGAGCGTGGCAAACTTCGGGTCACCAGCCCACGCCGGATTACCCAACACCTGACAAAAAGCGCGCCACTCCTCTTCGGTAAAGACGGTGATGGCGCACCAGCGATCCTCGCCCGCGCAACGGTACACGCCGTGCGGGGCCGCGGGTGCTTCTTGCGAGCGGTTACCAAACGGGGACATCGTCGCGCCATTCGCCATGATGTCCAACATCGCCGGGCCGATCACACTGGAGATGGTCTCAAACTGTGACAAATCGACGAACTGCCCTTGCCCCGTGCGGCGGCGATACCACAGCGCCATCAGCACGGCCAGCGCGCCGCTATACCCGCCCGACATATCCGCATACGAATAGCCCCATCCGGCGGGCTCGTGTCCTTCTTGGCGCATGAGCAGCGTGTAGCCGGACAAGGCTTGGAGGGTAGGGCCGTAACTGACGTAGTCTTTCTGGGGACCGGTGTGACCAAAGCCGGACATGCTGACGGCGATAATGTCGGGCTTGATCTGTGTGAGGCTCCCGTAGTCCATGCCCCAATTGCGCATGACACGGGCGCTAAAGTTGTCGATCACGACATCGGAGACGGCCACCAGTTTGTGGGCCAGTGCGCGACCGCGCGGGTCGGACATGTTGATGACAGTGCTCTCCTTGCCGCGAAAGAGATTACCTGTGAACCCGCCGCGACGCGAGCCAAGATCAAGCGAATCACGCCGCTCGATCTTAATGACCTCCGCGCCTTGATCGGCGAGGATGCGGGTCGCGACCGGACCCGCGACCACCCACGTGAAATCAAGAATACGCACGCCCTCAAGCGCTCGACGTTTCGGATTGCCCATGCTTGCCTCGCAATTCTTATGGCGATTTTCATTGGAGCAAGGAGACATCCCTTTCCGTAGGCCGGGATAAGGCCGGAGGCCGTTCCCGGCGCGAGCGTACATGCCGGAAACGCTCCGCTTATTCCGGCCTACTATCTCATCACTCTTTTAAGCTCTTTCTCCCGTCAGATGCGCGGCGATGTCCGCATAGCGCGCCGCCGCTTGGGCGATGATGTCTGGCGGTAAATGCGGCGCGGGCGGTCTGCGGTCCCAGCCTAGCCCGATGAGATAGTTGCGAATGATTTGCTTATCGTAGCTCTCTTGCGGGGCACCGGGTTGGTAGCCCTCCGCTCGCCAGAAGCGCGAAGAATCAGGAGTGAAGGCTTCGTCGATCCACACTAGTTGGCCATCGCGCATGCCGAACTCGAATTTCGTGTCCGCCAGAAAGAACCCCTTGGTTTGCGCGAAGGTATGGGCCTCGCGATACAGGGTGAGGCTCACGTCGCGCACTCGCGCCGCCAGGTCCTTGCCAATCAGCCGCGCGACCTCGGAGAACGGGATATTCTCATCGTGTGCTCCGGCCTCGGCTTTGGTGGAGGGCGTGAAGATCGGTTCCGCCAATCGTTCACTCTCGCGCAGTCCTTTGGGAAGTGGAATGCCGCATACCGTGCCACCAGCGCGATACTCCTGCCAGCCGGAGCCCGCGAGATACCCGCGCACGATGCACTCGACTGGCAGCGGGTCGGCTTTCTTCACCCACATCGTGCGACCCGTGAGCATCTCGCGATAGGGGTGACACGCCGAGGGGAAATCGGAAACCTGCATTGAGATGAGGTGGTTGGGGACAATATGAGCAAGATGGCCAAACCAAAATTGGGAGACCTTGGTCAAGACTCGGCCTTTGCCAGGGATGCCGTCGGGGAGCACCACATCAAAGGCCGACACCCGATCGGTAGCGACAATCAGTAGGCCATCGTCCAGTTCATAGATGTCGCGGACCTTGCCGCGCCGTGGCGGGGGCAGTCCTTCGATACTGGTTGATAACACAATGGGATCACTCATCTTTCCGGACCTCCTTCTTTGCGCCTCAAAACCTCGCCATTATGCTCGCCGAGCAAGGGCGGGCGTCGTGCGATACGCCAAGGCGTGACCGTAAAGAAAAATGGGCCGCCGGGATAGGGCACGCCGCGTCCTAATTCGGGGTGAGTGATCTCCGAAAAGAATCCCCGCGCCCGCAGTTGTGGGTCGTCCACGAGCGCTTCCGGTGGGCGCACCATCGCGTAGGGAATACGGCGGAGCTGTGCTCCTTCCATCAGATCGGCCACACGATAGTCTTGCGCCCAGTCATCAAGCACATCGAACAGATGTTCCGCGTGCTCACGCCGATGAAACTGGTCTTCCCACCGTGGGTCGGCGAGGTCTTGGGCTTTGTCGTCGGACTTGACCCACTCAATCAGCGAGGTCCAGTCGCCCAGCGAACAGTGCATGATGTAGCCATCCTTGCAGCGGGCGACGCGAAAATAGCGACTCCAATGCAAACTGCCTTGTCGGGTCGGCGCTCCCAAGCCTTGGTGATAGAACGGCGCGACATGCTCAACGGCCGCCGCCGCCGCTTCTTGAATGCTGACATCAACCCACTGGCCTTCACCGATGGTGTCACGTGCCCACAGCGCGGACATGGTGCCAATGGCCGCGAAAAACGACGCGCTATGGTAGGCTTGCAACCCCAAGGCGCGCAGCGGCGTCCCATCGGGGAACCCGTTTGTATAGATCATGCCGCCCAGGGCCTCGGCCACGGTGTCGGAGCTTTTGTAGTCACGATACGGCCCGGTCTGACCAAAGGGAGTGATCGAGGTCAGGATGAGTCGCGGGTTGAGTTGCTTGAGGGTGTCATACCCCAGGCCGAGGGCCGCGAGTGTCCCTGGCGCGAACGACTCCACGATCACGTCGGCTTTTGTCGCCAGTGTCTTGAAGCGGTCGCGATCTTCTGGCTTGTGGAGATCAAGCGTGATGCCACGTTTGCTGGTGTTGTAGAACCAAAAGAGCAAGCTGCGATCACGATGGGGGTGGTTATCGAGAAACGGCCCAATGGCACGGGTCGCATCTCCCTCTGGTGGTTCGATCTTGATGACATCCGCGCCCATATCCCCAAACAGCTTCGCGCACAGCGCGCCTTTGAGGTCGGTGAGATCAAGGACACGGAGGTCGGAAAGAGCGGACGGTGATTGTTTTGACATGGTTTCGGGTTTCAGGTTTCGGGTTTCGGGTTCTGAAGAAGGCGAGACGCCCGCCCCAGGGGTTTTATTTTTGCCTTTTGCCTTTTGCTTTTTGCTTTTTGATTTTTCCCCATTCCTAAAGCGGATGAGCCGCGCGCCACGCAGCCGCCACCTCGCGCATGCTCCGAAAGGTCACTCCCGCATGTCCCTTCATGTAGTCGATGAGTCGTTCAAGCATCAGGATGCGATGACCACGTCCGATGATTTGCGGGTGCATTGTCAGGATGAAGACGCCCTCGCCCATGCGCTGATGGAGAAAATCAAAATCCGCCGACCAGATTTTCGCGACCTCGTCCGGGGTCCGCAGCCCGACATGATGCGCGGGCCAGTGCAGCCCAAAATAGGGCCAATCGTCGAGACTCCAATCCATCGGCAGTTCGACCAGATCGACTTCCTTGCCGAAAATGTATGGGCCATCCGTGCGCGGGTCATCACCCACACGACAGTAGTACGGCGTGAAATCGTTGGCCATCATGCTGGAGTCATAGAGAAAACCAAACTCCGTCAGTAACCTCACCGACGCGGGACTCAAGTCCGACGCGGGAGATCGATAGCCAATCGGAGCCTTGCCGGTCACGCGGCGAATGCAGGCAATGCCGCGCTCCAGGATGGCGCGCTCTTCATCGGGTTTCACCGACGCGGGATTCTCGTGACAATACCCGTGATGGCCAATTTCATGGCCCGCGTCGGCGATGCGTTGCACGAGATCAGGGAACGTTTCGATGGTGTGCCCTGGAATAAACCATGAGGAAGGCACCTGCCGATCACGCAAGACATCCAAGAGTCTTTCGGTCCCTACCTTGCCGAATTCTCCCCGCGAGAGGGTACTCAAGGAGCGCGATCGCATCGTCGTCAGCCAGACGGACATGGCATCAAAGTCGAACGACAAACAGACTGAGATGTTCTTCGTCATAGCGTGGTTCCCCCTTGCCTCGGCATTGGTACCGAGACCTAGCATGCGGACTGGGGGCGGGGAAGCGGGGAAACGGGGCTGACAACTCACAACGTATAACTCATAACTCGTAATTCGTAACTCGTATCTCTTCGGAGCAAGGACCTCATGCGCGCGTTCACGTCGGCTCGTTACACTGTCTCGCTGGGACATCATTCGTACCCAATGGAGAAATATCGCCTGGTGCCAGAGCGACTCATTGCCGAGGGAGTGCTGCATGATGACGACGTGTGCGAACCGGAAGCGGCTTCGGTTGCGGATGTGCTGCGCGTGCACACGCCTGAGTACGTTGACGCGTTGATGAACGGCACGCTGGACCGCAAAGCCTTGCTGCGACTTGGGCTGCCGTGGTCCGAGGAGTTGGTGCGGCGTGCGTTCGCCGTGCTGGGCGGAACCTATCACGCCGCGCGCGCCGCGCTGGAGGATGGCGTCGCCGCGAATCTGGCTGGGGGCACTCATCACGCTTTCGCGGACTACGGCGAGGGGTACTGTATTTTCAATGACCACGTCATCACCTTGCGACGGTTACGCGCCGAGGGCTATGCCCAACGGTTTCTCATCGTCGATCTCGACGTGCACCAAGGCAACGGCACGGCCGTGCTCTGTCGCGATGATGACCAGACCTTCACCTTCTCGGTGCATAGCGAGAGCAACTATCCCGCTCGCAAGGAACGCAGCTCCTGGGACATTGGGCTGCCTGATAGGACAACGGACGAACAGTATCTTGACGTGGTTACGGACGCGCTGCCGCGACTGCTTGAGCAGTGCGATCCACAGATGATTCTGTACCAAGCCGGTGTGGATGTGCTGGCGGGCGACCGGTTTGGCAAATTGGCACTGAGCCTAGCGGGCGTGGCGGAACGAGATCGGGTGGTGTGTGCCTTCGCGCGTCGGGCGGGCCTTCCACTGGTTGTGACGTTAGGTGGTGGGTATGCGCGGGATATCAACCAGATTGTTGAAGCGCATTGCCGGACGATCACCATTGCCAAGCGGATTGTGTGAAATCGACAGAACCGCCTATTGCTTGACGAGATCGCCCTCGATCGGCTGCTCTTCGATTTCAACGGTGGCAACGGCTTCCACGGCGCCGGTGGCGACTTCTTCAATGCTGCTTCTGGCATTGTCACGCTGAGCAACTCAATCATTGCCGATAGTACGGGAGACAACTGTGCTGGGAGTGCGATCGACGCTTCGCTGGGCGACAATATCTGAAAATGCAAAATCTCCTACCAAGAACAGCAATGCTCGGCGAAAGCGGGCACGGTTCAACTCTCTAGTGCGTCAAGTATGTTATTGCCTTATGTTTGATGTCGTAGCCGGCACTGAGGTCGGGATGCGCCTCGCAAAATTTTGGACTTTGGACCTGAGACTTTGGACCTTGGACCTTGGACGACTGTAGAAACTCATTGACTCCATTAGGCGATTCCGTTAGCCTCACCGGCTCAACAGGAGCCTCTTCCCCATGACGGAAGAGGCTTTTCGTTCTCTGGAAGGACGCTATGGATGAAGCGGTCGGATATGCCTCCCGCCCTGGAGTGCGCACTGGCAAAGTGCTTGTCGTTGGCGTGGGCGGACTCGGATGTCCGGCGGCTTTGGCGCTCGCGCGGGCAGGAGTCGGAACCATTGGCTTGATTGACCCGGATGTGGTTGAGTTGTCCAATCTCCAGCGGCAAATCTTGTACGCTATATCTGACCTTGGCCGCCCAAAAGTCCATGCGGCGCGTGAGCAACTGTTGCGCATCAATCCCGCCCTCTTTGTTCTCTCCTACCAAGAACGATTAACGAGTGAGAATCTGTCGGTGTTGTTTCAGGACTATGACTTCATTATTGATGGGACCGATGGGATTGCGACCAAGTTTCTCATAAACGATGGTGCGGTCCTCATGCAAAAACCCTTTTCGTACGCTGGCGCGGTTCAGTTCCAAGGGCAGACGTTGACGATTCTGCCACGAAGCAGCTCTTGTCTGCGGTGCTGGTTCCCAGTCCCACCCGCCGAGGATGAGGTGCCGACTTGTCAGGAGAGTGGTGTTATTGGCAGCCTCGTCGGAAGCATGGGACTGATTCAGGCCACGGAAGCGGTGAAGTATCTGAGTGGGGACGGGGAGCTATTGACGGATCGTTTGCTCACGTATGATGCGCTGACATCGCGCTGGCGGGAGATTCGGGTGCGGAGAAGCCGCCAGTGCCCGCTTTGTGGTGAGACCCCGACGATCACCAATCTATACAGCATGGCGCGGACACAGGAAACGATGTGCTCACGCGGAGACGCGGAGACGCGGAGATTATAGACGAGAGAGGAGTTGATATGAGTAACGTGACTGGCTTGGCCTGCCGCGAATGTGGACAAGAGTATCCGATCGCGCCGCTGCATGTGTGCGAGATGTGTTTTGGACCGCTCGAAGTTGTCTATGACTACGAGTACATTCGGAAGCAGCTCAGCCGCAAGGTGATTGAATCGCGTCCCCAGTCGCTCTGGCGCTATCGCGAACTACTCCCCGTCAATGGAGAACCGAGCGTTGGCTTGCATAGTGGGTTTACGCCGCTCGTCAAAGCCGACCGTTTGGCCGCCCATCTCGGTGTGAAAGAACTGTATGTGAAGGATGATTCCGTCAATCACCCGACGTTCTCGTATAAAGACCGCGTGGTGTCTGTCGCGATTTCCAAAGCGATAGAGTTTGGTTTCGATACCGTGTCCTGTGCGTCCACTGGGAATCTCGCGAACTCTGTCTCCGCTCATGCCGCCCGTGCCGGGTTACGCTGCTTCATCTTTATCCCGGCGGATTTGGAACAAGGAAAAATCATCGGCTCAACCATTTATGGTCCACGCGCGGTCGGTATTCGTGGCAACTACGATGATGTGAACCGGCTGTGCAGTGAGATCGCCGACAAGTACGGCTGGGCATTCGTCAATATCAATCTTCGCCCCTATTACACCGAAGGCGCGAAGACCTACGGCTTTGAGATCGCCGAGCAACTGGGCTGGAAATTGCCCCAGCATGTGATTGTTCCCACCGCGGGCGGGACGATCCTCCCGAAAGTAGCGAAGGCGTTTGAAGAGATGAAGAAGGTCGGTTTGATTGATGATCCGCATACGCCAAAGATTTACACGGCCCAAGCCGCGGGCTGCGCGCCAGTGATCCATGCCCTCCATAAAGGGACGGACCTGATTGTCCCCGTCAAACCCAATACCATCGCCAAGTCCATCGCTATTGGGAATCCTGCTGATGGCTATTATGTGTTGCGCGCCGTGCGCGACTCTGGTGGCTGGGGTGAGGCGGTCACCGACCAAGAGATCGTCGAAGCGATCCAGTTGTTAGCCCAAACGGAAGGGATTTTTACCGAACCCGCGGGTGGCACCACCGTGGCGGTCGCGAAGAAATTGATCGAACAAGGGCGGATTCCTCGCAATGAATCGATTGTCATCAGCATCACCGGCAATGGCTACAAGACGATTGAAGCGGTGATGGGACATGTGAACCAGCCCTTTACGATCAACGCGCGGTTGCAAGATTTTGACTCGCTCTATCAGTCGTTGGCGGCGACCGTGGCCTCCCCGGTGCCCGCGGCGGAGCTGCATTAGGGGAGTTGCCAGAGAAGAGGAAAGTCGCCACAGTACAGGTGATTTTTTTTCAGGAGGTATAAACATGGGTGCGCGTGTGCGGATTCCTACCCCGTTGCGCCGCTTCACTGGCGGTGCGGAAGAAGTCAGTGCTGACGGGGTCACGATTGCCGCGATTGTCGAGAATTTGGAGCAGCATCATCCCGGTCTCAAAGAGCGGCTGTGTGATGAGGCGGGCAAAATCCGTCGGTTTGTCAACATCTTCGTCAATGGCGATGATATTCGCTTTCTCAATAACCTCGAAACGACCATCAAGGATGGGGATGAAGTCTCGATTGTTCCCGCCATTGCTGGAGGGTGAGGCGTGTCGCTGCTACCAGTCTGGGGCGAGGGAGGCCCCCCCTCGCAGATATCGCGAGTCTCGTCGGTTCTGCACTTAGTGGGGAATACCCCACTCTTTGAACTCACCAAGGTCACGACTGGTCTCTCTCCACGGGTGCGCGTTTTCACCAAACTGGAAGGGTTTAACCCAGGCGGATCGGTGAAAGATCGTGCCGCCCTCAAGATGGTGGCCGAAGGATTGCGCGCCGGCGCTTTGACGCCGGGCAAGACGATTATCGACTCGACCTCTGGCAATACCGGTATTGCCCTCGCGCTTGTTGGTGCAGTTCTGGGCTATCCCGTCGAGTTGGTCATTCCCGAAAATGTGAGCATTGAACGCAAGAAGATCATCGCCGCCTATGGCGCCAAGATGATCTACAGTAGTCCGCTCGAAGGGTCGGATGGCGCGATGCGCTTGTGTCGTCAGATTCTCCATGAGACCCCGGAGCGCTATTTCAAGCCGGACCAGTATTTCAATACCGCCAACCCACAAGCGCATTACGAGACCACCGGGCCGGAGATTTGGCGGCAGACGCAAGGCCAAGTCACGCACTTCGTGGCGGGGATCGGCACCAGTGGCACGATCATGGGCACTGGGCGCTACCTGAAAGAGCAGAACCCCCAGATTCAGATCATCGCCGTGGAACCGGACGACGCCTTTCATGGATTAGAGGGGCTCAAGCACATGGCCAGCTCCATCGTGCCGGGCATTTACCATGAAGGGGAATTGGATCGGAAGATCCCCGTTGGCACCGAAGAGGCGTATGAGGCGGTGTATCGGTTGGGGAGAGAAGAGGGGATATTAGTCGGACAATCGTCTGGCGCGGCACTGTGGGCCTCGCTCAAGGTCGCTCGTGAGATTGAGGCTGGCGTGATCGTGACCCTCTTTCCCGATTTTGGGGACAAATACCTGAGCACGAATTTGTGGGTTGGTTGGAAAGACTTCGACAAGAAACAAGCGCGCGTCTAATTGTACGGAGGGTGCGATGAAGGAAAAATTCTACCTGACATACCCCCCTGCTCTCGTGAAACAACCCATCATCTATTTGTTGGTGAAGAAATTCGATCTGATTCCCAACATTCGGGGCGCCAATGTTTCGGAAGAGATGGGCCTGCTGGCTGTCGAGCTGGAAGGCCCGCAAGAGGTCATTGATAGCGCGGTGGTCTGGATGAGGTCACAAGGGGTGACCGTCGAGCCCATCGAGAAAAACGTCATCGAGTAACCGTGACCATGCTCACGGACGACCAGATTGAGCGCTACAGTCGCCAAATCATTCTGCCCCAGGTTGGCGGCAAAGGCCAAGAACAACTCCTCCGCGCGCGCGTGCTGCTCAACGGCACGGGGCCATTACAGGAAACCGCCGTGGTGTATTTGGCTGCGGTGGGCATCGGCACGATTGGGATACTGGCGGATGAGCAAGCTGAGCTGCTCTCCACG
>JABFSC010000328.1 GCA_013140885.1 Deltaproteobacteria bacterium
ACCCGCTGCAACAACTCCGCGGCGGTTTCGTCAAGCAGCTCCCCACGTCGCACATCCTCGAAACGTGACAACAGGTCCTCGACACGCAATCGTCGTTTCTCCGCGCCTTGAAAATCGTAAATGATTTGCCCACGGTGCATCATGATCAGCCGGTCACCCAGGTTGACCGCTTGTTGCATCGAATGGGTCACCATCAGCGTGGTCAATTTATCCTGCGAAATCACTTCCTCGCTCAGTCGAATCACTTGGTCCGCGCTCTTCGGATCGAGCGCCGCCGTGTGTTCATCCAGCAGCAGTAACTCCGGCTTGAGCCAGGTGGCCATCAACAGTGTCAACGCTTGTCGCTGCCCGCCCGACAAACTGCCGATGGCGTTATCCAAGCGATTCTCCAACCCCATACCGAGTCGCCGGATGCGTTCGCGCATACTATCGGCGAAGTTGCCCTTGAGCGCCCAGCCCAGGCCGCGTGGTTTGCCGCGGCGCGCGGCGAGCGAGAGGTTTTCCGCGATCGACATGTGGGGCGCGGTGCCGCTGAACGGATTCTGAAACACCCGGCCAATCAACGTTGCCCGCCGGTGCTCCGGCCAGCGCGTCACATCCTGCCCCGCCAATTGAATCGTCCCGGTGTCAACGAAAAAAGTGCCAGCCACGGCATTCAACAGTGTCGATTTCCCCGATCCGTTGGTGCCGATGACAATGACAAAGGAGCCTTCCTTGATCGTCAGGTTCACACCTTGTAACGCGCGCACTTCATTGGCGGTGCCGGGATTGAAGGTTTTGCGGATGGTTGCGATTTCAAGCATGGCTGACTCCTCCCGCGCGTTTTTTCATGGAGGCCAGAAAAGTGGGCAGCACCAGGGCGAAGAAAACGAACAGCGCCGTGATGAGCTTCAAGTTGTTGGGGTTCAAGCCCGCGCGTAACGCGATGGCGACCAACAGGCGGAACAGGACCGAGCCCATGACCGTCGCGACAATCGTCAGCCCCAAGCTCGACGTGCCGATCAATGCCTCACCAATGATGACGCTCGCTAACCCCCACACCACCATGCCGATACCCATCTGCGCGTCGGCGAACCCTTGATATTGAACGAACAGCGCGCCCGCCAGCCCAATCAATCCATTCGCCAAGGCCAAGCCCAGGATAATCATGTTGCCCACGTTGACGCCCAGGGCGCGGATCATCTGGTCGTTATCGCCTGTCGCGCGCATCGCGGTGCCCAGGTTGGTGCGGAAAAAGAAGTAGAGGAGCGTGCCCACGATACTGATAGCGACAAGTGACAGAATCAGCACCGACGCATCGCGCGTGGTGACTTCCCACCCGGCGAGCATGAGACTGCTGACCCCACCGAGGACGCCGGTCCCCACCTTCTCGGCGTAGGTGGCCAGCGTGGTCGCGGTGAGGAGCGGGACGTTACTTTTCCCCATGATGTGCAAGTTGATGGAGTAGAGCGCCGTCATCACCAGAATCCCAGCGAGCAAACCGTGAATCTGGAACTTGGTATGGAGGATGCCCGTCAGTGCCCCAGCCAGCGCGCCACCACAGAACCCAGCGAAGGTCGCCGTGAAGGGGTCCACCTCGGCGACGAGGAGCGTGGCCGTGATCGCGGCCCCGGTGGTGAGCGAGCCTTCGGTGGTGATGTCGGGAAATGAGAAAATGCGAAAACTGATGAACACCCCGATCGCCAGCAGGGAAAGAATCAGCCCGATAGTCCAGGCTCCAAGCATGAGTGTCATTACGATCTCCTTATCTACGCCACCGCCACCACCGGCCCAATCCAACACGCGCCCCGCACGAATTCACTCTGTCCCGCCCCGATGGCCTCGCGGTCGTCATTGAAAAGGTGCAGGACCCCTTGCAACGTCTCCGCCTCGAACATCGTGGTGATCGTCGTTTTGGGATCGAGCGCTCCTTTTTGGAGCGGACGATACGAAAAGGCCGCCGCGTGAAAGTGGCCAGCGAGATCGGTCCCCTTGCCCAACGGGCGGACGAAAGGCGCGAGAGCGGGTGTCGCGTTCCGCGTTGCCACGCCAGCGACCAAGGTCAAGCTGCGCGAATATGCCCGTTCCGCCGTGAACGACAACCACTGCCGAATCCGCGGATGCGTAAAGGGCGCGTCAGTGGACGGGCCGAGCGCCGGTGACCGACGCAACGCGGCTCCCATCAAGCCCGCGGACTCCGCCACGATCACCACGCCAATCGTCTCGGTGCGCGCGATGTCGAAACTGGTGGTGAGCAAATCAAGGAGCGTGACGGGGCGCGTCTCTTTTTTATTCTCAAAGCGCGCCAGATGCGCGAATTGTCCGCGACACGCGAGGGCATACAGGACTTCGACCGAGGGGACGAAGGTGCCGGTCGTGAGCAGATAGTCAGGGACATTGCTGCCATCGGTGGGCAGGTAGGCCGCCGCTCCAGCCACGGCCAGAAACTCGCCGAAGCGATCCTTGCACTCGGAGAAATTACCTCCGAACGCGCCGAGTCCCACCGCGAACGTCTGCTCGGGAAAAGGCACGGAACGACTATCACTCGGCGTGAAGCGACTTCCGACCAGCAGTTCCGGCTGACCGATGGTCTGACACGTCAGCGTGGCTCCGAGCGTGTGCGTGAACACCTCGAAGGTCGCGTTCTCCTGCTCCAATGTTGTTGCGGTTGGTGCTGCTGGTGTCGCTGGTCTTGGGGCCGGTGTTGGGGAAGACGCTGGTGTGGTGATGGTTGCTGGCGTCGTGACTGTCGTTGGTGGTGGTGAGGCTGGTTCCGACTGAGCGACAGCGGGCTCTTCACCGAAGAGCATCTGCAACCCGGCGAGTTCGAGGACGCTTTTGACTTGCGGCGAAGGTTGGATGACGGTGAACGACCCCTGGATATTGCGCAACTGGCGGTGAAATTTAATCAGGATGCGAACCCCGGCGGAACTCAAATAGACAACCTCGGAGAGATCGAGGTGCAGCCGGTGCGCGCCTTCGCGGATCACTTCCTCCAGGCGACGCGCCAACGGCTCGGCCCAATACGAATCCAGTCGCCCGTTCACGTGCAGGGTGAGGATGTCGCCACTACGCTGTTCGGTGATTTCCATGGTTATTGCCCTATGACTTGTCCTGCTTGTTGGATGAGCGCGGGAGCAAGGACGATGTTCAACCGGCGCGCGGCTTCGAGATTGACGACCAGGGTGGTCTTCTTCACGAGTTGAAAAGGAATGGTCGCGGGATTCTCCCCGCGCATGATGCGCACCGCCATGAGCGCGGCTTCGTGGCCGCCGTCGAAGTAATCGCGCGCGTAAGCGACCAGTGCTCCGCCATGCGCCTGTGAACTCTGAAACGCGAAGATCGGTTGTTTCGCGCGGTGCGCGGCGGAGGCGATGCTGGGAAAGGCGGACGCGGTGAGGTTGCCCGGCACCTGACACCAGGCGTCGATCTGACGACTACTCAGCGCCAAGGCCGCATCCGGTACATCCGCGCTGGTGTTGGCCGCCACCGCGATCACGTCGATGCCGACTTTTTTTGCTTCTTCCGTGAGCTGATCCTTATTGAACACCGAGTTGATTTCCGCCGGGACAAAGAGCGTGCCCAGGTTACGAATGTTCGGAAAGAACTGGCGTATTAGCGCGAGCATTTCTTGATAGGCAGCGCCTAGATAGACGCCGGTTACATGGGGCAGGTGGTCGGTAACGGTGCGACCCGCGCCCGCGAGCACGCCATCCGAGACGAACGTGAACACGACGGGGATTTTCTGGACTCGTTGCACGGCGGCTTGCAGGGTCGGAGTGGAGAGGGTGATGAGCATATCGGCCCCTTCCGAGAGCGAGGCGTCGATCAAGCTGCCGACGGTGCCCATGTCGCCTTGGGCATTACGGATGGTCACCGCGTAATCGCGCCCCTCGACCAAGCCCGAGTCCTTGAACCCGGCGAGCACCCCATGTTCCGCTTCTTCGACATCGGAGACGTTGGTGTATTCGACCAGATGGAGCTGCCATTGTTTCGTGACACCGCCGGGCGTTTTGACGGCGGCGGCTGTTGGCGCGTCGTCGCCTGCGGGTTTGCGCCGGTTCCAATCGGCCATGAGGAGGATGCCCGAGGTGAGGGAGAGCAGGAAGAAACCGAGCGCGAGTCGTTTGAGAGAAGGCCACATGGTGTGAGGTTTTCCTTTTGATTCCCGCCCAAAAATGGAGCCCGCTTGTTGTACAGCGGCTGATGGAATCGTCAAGGCGGATGTCCTCTTCGCGGTGGTGAGAGGAAATAGCTTGACCCCTCAATAACCCGAATCGAACGGCCCTCGCTTGCTGTCGCATCTTCGGTCAGAAACAATACGACCTCGGTTGATTTTCTGCTTGCTGACGCGAGAAATGACGGTGATTGAGAGGTGCAATAGGAATGAGTATGCCGTGACATTGCCGGTGCCCATCGACATCTATGACCGGGCGTCGCGCATCGCCAAGGTGACCGCGCAGCCCATTGAGGCGGTTTTACTTCAGCAGTTGCGCGTGGCGTTTGCTGATCCTCTGTCTGAGCTTCCATATAACGAGCAGAGTGAATTGAATGCGTTGGCACTCCTTTCCGACGAGACGCTCTGGACCATTGCCCGCGAACGGATGGCGGGAGAGAAACAGGCGCGCCTGCGAACGCTCATGGAAAGCAATAGCCAGGGAACCCTGACATCTTTCCAGCGAGCGGAGCTAGAGGGGTTGGTCGTGCAAGGACAACAGTTGGAAATGCGTAAAGCGAAGGCCGCGGCTCTGCTGACCGAACGCGGGTATACCCCCGGACGCAGCCAATTGATGGCGCCTGTCGGGTTGAAGGACTGACCTCAACAGGGCGGGCTACGGTTGAGCGGTTGCGGATGAATCAGCCTCGGATGGTTGTCGCGCGGGCGTTATGGGTCAAAGCCAACTGCCATCCTCCGACCTTCGAGGAGTAGGCCACCTCATTCGGGAAAAGATTGCGTCCTCATGGAGGGACCTATCCTTTTTCTGTTCACGCCTCATGCTTCTTCTTGAGCCCCATGCGGTTCTTGCCCTCGGCGCGCTGGTAGACCAGGTCCGTCATGAATTTCCGCACCAGGAAAATGCCCAGCCCCCCGACTTCTCGTTCTTCCAGTGGGAGCGTGACATCGGGGTCGGGGTTGTCGAGGGGATTAAAGGCGCGGCCCGCATCCTCTAGCTCGACCGCCAATTCC
>JABFSC010000537.1 GCA_013140885.1 Deltaproteobacteria bacterium
GCGCGCGGATCGCTTGCCGCCGCGAGTGGCACGACTGTTTTCGTTGCAAGAGCAAGTGAAAAGGCGATAAACACCCCATGCGTATTCTTCAAGTCGTCCACGGCTTCCCGCCGCAAGAGTGGGCGGGCACCGAACTGCTCACCTACTATCTGTCGCGGGCGTTGCGGGACCGTGGCCATGAAGTCACGATCTTTACCCGGACTGGACGCGGCGATGGCGTCGAAGGATCGCTCCAGGAAGAGGAGTTCGGTGGGTTGCCCGTGTTTCGTGTCGTCAATACCTACAAATGGCTTTCTCGATTTCAGTTGCTCTATGATAATCCCTTCTTTAATACGACCTTCTTGCGCCTCCTGGAGCGGGTACGCCCGGATGTGGTGCACGTGCAATTGTTGTCGCATTTGTCGGTGAGCCTGCTTCGCCTCTCCGCCGCCCTTGGCTACCCTACCGTGCTCAATCTCCACGATTTTTATTTTCCGTGTCACCGGATTCATCTGATTGACGCGCAAGAGCGCTTGTGTCCCGGTCCCGACCGTGGGGAACGGTGTGTGCCCTGCTTGCAAGATCGCGCGCCAGCGGACGCCGTTCGTCGTCGCTTCCTGCAAATGGAGCAGGTGTTGCGATATCCCCAGGTAGTGATTACGCCCTCGGTCTTTTTGGCGGAAAAAATGGAACACTACTTCCCCGCTCTGCACGGACGCATTCGCCCATTCCCCTTGGGAGTCCACCGTCTGCCGGGGGTTGTTCGTGAGCGCGCGCCGCGAACAGTGATGAGTCCCTTACGAGTGTTGTACGTCGGCGTCTTCCTGCCCCACAAAGGCGCGCATGTGTTGCTCGAAGCGCTGCACGGGCTTCCGGCCGATTCGCTCACGGTCTCTCTCTATGGGGTCGATGTGGCTGGCTGGGAAACCTACCGGGAGCGACTACGGGCGACGGCGGAAGGGCTGCCCGTGCAGTTTCACGATGCGTATCCCCACGATCAATTTGGGGAGATCCTGCGGCAACATGATGTGCTCGTGATGCCAATGATCTGGGAGGAAACGTTTTCCATTTTGACGCGCGAAGCGTTCTTGGCTGGGCTGCCGGTGGTTGCCGCTCGCCGCGGGGCGCTTGTGGAAGCGATTCGTGATGGCATTGACGGTCTGCTGTTCGAGCCGGAGAACTCGGCGGATTTACGCCGCTGTCTCCTACGACTGGTGACGGAACCCGGACTTCTGGACCAACTGCGCGCCGCCGCTCCATCGGTAAAAACGATGGAAACCTACGCGGAGGAGATTGAGGCGCTGTATCAAGAGTTCGTGCCACCAGCGCCAGCCGTGCCGCCAACCGCGGTCTCCGTGGCGGGTTCACCCTCCTCTCCGCTGGTGATGACATCAGAACGCCCTGCGGGAGCTGTCAAAGTGAGTGTCTGCATTCCCACGTATAACGGGGCGGCTTTTCTTGCTGAAGCGATAACCAGCGTGCTCCGACAAACCTTTACCGATTTCGAACTACTCATTGTTGATGATGGCTCGACGGATACCACGCTCGACATCGCCCGTTCGTTTGGTGATCCACGGATCACCATTCACCAAAACGAGAAGCGCTTGGGAATTCCCGCGAACTGGAATCGGGGGGTTGCGCTGGCGCGAGGAGAGTACATTTGTATCTTTCATCAAGATGACGTGATGATGCCAGAAAACCTGGCGCGAAAACTTGCTGTCCTCAGTGCCAATCCTACGGTGAGTTTTGTCCATTCCGCGATCGAATTTCTGCTCGAAGAGGGCTTGGTAACGGTGCCTGGCGATTGGGTTGAGGCGACAGCGGAAGATCGTGTCGTTGAGGGCCAGCGTTATTTTCGCCAGTTGATCGCGAGGAATTTCATCTGCGCGCCGACGGTCGTTATGCGGCGAACACTCTTCGACCGCGTGGGGGGGTTCGACGATACCCTCGGTTTCACTTGTGATTATGAAATGTGGTTGAAGCTGTGTATGGAAGGGCAGGTAGCGTTTCTCAGTCTTCCGCTCGTGCTGTACCGCTGGCACGAAAAAAATGCGACCTATGCCTACCGCTTCGAGAAAGGCGTCGAAGAGCTGCGGACGGCCAGGCAAGAAGCGATTCGCTATTACGAAGAGCGAACGGGCAAGCAGGAAGAGGCTGAGCTCTTGAGAAACGTGAGCGCTGTGCTGACGGAAAAAGAACAGTGGGCGGGTGGATTTGACCGTGAGAGCGAACGACGGCTTGTCTACATCAAGGAACTCGAAGCGTTGCGGGACAAGTTGTGGGCGGATGTGCAGCGCGCGGGTGAGGCGTGGGGCGAGCAACAAGCCTACATCAAGGAACTCGAAGCGTTGCGGGACAAGTTGTGGGCGGATGTGCAGCGTGTGGGCAAGGCGTGGGAAGAACAGCGCGCATACATCACTGACTTGGAGCAACGACGAGACCGGTCCGTGGACGAACGGGTACGACGGGGGGTGCGGCGCCTCCTCCGGTTTGCGCGGGCAATATCGGGATGAGTGTGATGACGCGACGGACATGGAGAGGGAACGCATGCGGATTTGGTTGCTGACATCAGAAATGCCCCATGAAGTGGCTGGTGGCATTGCACGGTACGTGGAAAACTTCGCGCGACTTTTAGGAGGGGCGGGACATGAGGTCGTGATTATCGCGCGAACGGAGCAGGAGTGCGACACCATACTCGCCCCTGGCGTGCGACTGATTGGCGTCGTTCCGCGACTGGGGCGGTTGCATGAGCCACAGGCGAATCCGCAATCCGACGCGCATCCGGCATATCCTTACAATGTGATGGCCTATTGGCCCGCCTTCAGCTACCAGCTCGCGGACGAAGTGATTCGTCTCCTCCACCAACTCCCACCGCCAGATATTATTGAATCGCAGGAGTATGCGGCCATTCCCTACTATCTGCTCCAGCGCAAGCTCACCGAGCAGACCCCGTTGGCAAGAATTCCGATTTTGGTGCAACTCCATAGCCCGACATTCGAGCTGGCCGCGCCAAATCAGGAGCCACGGTATCGGTTGCCAGAGTACTGGGTGGCGCAGATGGAGAAATTTTGCATTGTCGCGGCCGATGCCTTGTTGGCCCCCAGTCACTTTTTGACCCGCCGCATGCAAGCCGCGTTTCCCCAATCGCCGCCCATTGCCACCATTCCGCTCCCGCTCCTCAAGACCAGTGAGCCTCCACGAGAGAATGGGATACGTGGTCAGATTGTGTACGTCGGTCGGTTGGAGCTGCGCAAAGGGATTCTTCCGCTCGTCAAAGCGTGTGGCCGACTCTGGGCGGAGGGTGTGGACTTTACGCTGTCTCTCATTGGTGGCGATGTGGATTTCCCCCCACGGGAGACGACTGTTGGGGACTTCCTCCAACAGCGCTACGCGCGCTGGATCAGTGACGGACACTTGAAAATCCTGGGTCAGCTCCCTCACGCCGAAGTGTTGCGTCACATGCGCCAAGCCTGGGCCACCGTTGTGCCCTCCCTCTGGGAGAATTTTCCTAATACGTGCATGGAATCCATGGGTGAAGGCCAGGTGGTGCTTGCCTCACGTGCCGGTGGGCAAGCGGAGATGATCGAGGCTGATGGCGTCAACGGATTTCTGTTTGAGTGGCAAACACCGGGAGATTTTGAGCGCCAGTTGCGCAAAGTGCTGGCGCTCAGCGAAACGGAACGACTTCAGGTCGCGCACAACGCCCAGCGACGTATCCAGGCGTTGTGCGCTCCCGAACAGGTGCTTCCCCAACGGCTGGCTCACTACCAGTCGATCATTGCGCAACAGCAACCGCGGGTGAGTTTTCCCACCGTGCATGCTCCTCGCGCCGAAGGCGAAGCACATCCGACAACCGTCCCTCCCCTTTCGTCCGACGCTGGACAGGCGGGCATGCTCTCCGTCGTCATCCCATTTTACAATTTGGGCCCCTATCTTCAGGAAACGCTCACGAGCATCCTGGCGGCCGTGCGCCCCCCGCATGAAGTCATCATTGTCAACGACGGCAGCACCGATCCCGCCAGTCTTGCTCTTCTCTCGGAGATCGAGAGCAAAAAAGGGCCGGAGCATGTGCGCGTCGTGCACACGGAGAATCAAGGGCTGGCTTCCGCGCGCAACAGGGGAGCGGAGCAGGCCCGCGGAGAATTCCTATCCTTTGTTGATGCCGATGACTGCGTCGAGGAGGACTTTTTCGCCCAGGCGATCGCGCTGCTCCAACGGTATGCGAATGTGGCGTTTGTCTACTCATGGGTACGTTACTTCGGTGAGGCGCAGGAGATTTGGCCCACGTGGAACGCGGAATTTCCCTACCTGCTGAGTCACAATATGTTGGCTCCGCTTGTGGTGCTCCGACGTGCCGCTTTTCTTCAGTGGGGCCGGAACGCTCCGGTGCTGGAGTATAACCTTGAGGATTACGAAGGGTGGGTGGGGATTGTGGAAGCCGGTGGTCTGGGCGTCAGCCTGGCGCACCCTCTGGTGCGGTACCGGGTGCGTGCTGGATCACTCTCCCGCAGTGCGAATACGAATCAGTTCTTGTACCTCTACGATCTCATCACTCAGCGGCATCCCGAAGCGTATCGACAGTGGGGCGTCGAGCTGTTCAACCTGCAAAATGCCAATGGCCCAGGCCTCACGTGGAATCACCCCGCGCAGACAGTCCCTGGTCCTTCGCGGACGCATGTCGCGGCGCTGGTCCAGGACCGAGAGCGGCTGGTGGCGGAGGTGCGGACGTTGAGCAAAGCGTGGGAGGACCACGTGCGGTTCATTGAGGCGCAGCGTGTGTATATCGTGAATTTGGAAAAGCGGTACAACGAATCCGCGGCCTTGCACGGGGATGCTCTTCTCCCGTTGCTTGGCGACGAGCACCAGATTTCCCGGCGAGATTATGAACTTGGCGGACGAGTGGTGAACCGCCTTCGGCGCACCTGGCTCGCTCGGCAGGTGTCGCGGTCTTCTCGTCTGAAGAAGGTGCTCAGAGCAACATTGAAAAAAGGCAGGGCGTTCCTTAGCCGTGGTGAGTGACAAACGCCGTGCGGGTTCGTGCTGGAGGCTTGGTATGCGGGTGTGGTTACTCAGTTCGGAATTCTCCCAAGACGCGGCTGGAGGTCGTGCGCGATACGTTGATCATTTCGCCCGCTTGCTCGGTGCGGCTGGACATGAAGTGGTCGTCATTGCCCAGACCGCGCATGCCTGCGACACCCTGATTGCCCCCGGCGTGCGGTGGATCGGAGTCACTTCCAGTTACCATAAATTGAACGAGCCGAATCCCCTCGGACGTCCCGATACGCATCCCGCCTATCCCTATAATATCCTTTCCTATTGGCCGGCCTTGAGTTACCAGATGGCGGACGAGATTCTGCGCTTGCTCACGCGCTTGCCGCCGCCGGACATTATCGAATCACAAGAATCCGAGGCGCTCGCGTACTATCTCCTGCAACGGAAGTTGACCGAGCGGACGCCTCTGGAAAAGATTCCGCTCTTGGTGCATCTCCATAGTCCCCAGTTTGAGATCGCACGCTGGAACCACAATCCCCGCTATCGCTTGCCCGAGTACTGGGTTGGCCAGATGGAGAAATTCTGCATTGTCGGTGCTGATGCGGTCCTGTCCCCTAGTGCCTTTCTGGCGCGGCGGGTAGAGACGGTGCTAGGGCGACCCTTAGAGATCGCGCATATTCCTTACCCGGTGACCGTGCCCTCCGCCCCGCTCTCGCGCGGTATTCAGGCCCAACACCTTGTGTACGTTGGGAGACTGGAAGTGCGAAAGGGGGTCTTACCGCTCGTCAAGGTTTGCAGTCGCTTGTGGGAGGCCGGCGTGGAGTTTCAGCTGACGATGGTGGGCGGAGACTCGGACTTCCTGCCCAAGGGCACGACCGTGGGTGGTTTCCTGCGAGAGCGGTACGCGAAATGGATCCACACCGGGCACCTCACTTTTACTGGACAGCTCGATCATGCCGCGGTGTTAGGGCATATCGCCGCAGGACGCGCGGTGCTCATCCCGTCGCTGTGGGACAATTTCCCCCATACGTGTCTTGAGGCCATGGGGCTCGGACAAGTCGTGCTGGCGTCGCGCGCTGGCGGACAAGCCGAGATGATCGAAACCGATGGGGTCAATGGCTTTCTGTTCGACTGGGATACGCCTGGGGAGTGTGAACGGCAATTGCTCAGGGTGTTGGCGCTGAGCGCGGAAGAACGCCAGACGATCGGCCACCAAGCCCAAGCGCGGATTCGGATGTTCTGTGACCCGTCGGCGATTCTCGCGCGGCGGATGCAACACTATGAAGCGGTGATTGCGCGTCATGCGCCCCGGCGGTCGTTTCCGCGCGTCAACCATACCACCGCCAATCTCGCTTATGCCGCATCGGAGAGCATTCCTCGGACCGGCCAGTTCCCCGAAGCGAAAAGCGATCTGCTGTCGGTGATTATTCCCTACTACAACTTGGGGGACTTTGTCCTAGAGACGTTCGCGAGCATCTTAGCGACGACCTATACGCCTTATGAAGTGATTATCGTCAATGATGGGAGCACGAACCCCAAGAGTCTGGCAGTGCTCCAGGAGATCGAAAGCCGCCACCTTGCTCACGTCAGAGTCCTTCACACGGAAAACCAAGGATTAGCCGCCGCCCGCAATACGGGAGCAGAGGCAGCCCAGGGAAACTTCATTGCCTTTGTTGATGCGGATGACATGGTCGAACCTGACTTCTTTTCCCGCGCGCTTGATGTCCTCCAGCGGTACTCTAACGTCAGCTTGGTCTACTCGTGGGTCCGTTACTGTGATTTGGACTCGAACATCTGGCCGACGTGGAACGCGGAATTTCCTTATTTGCTCGGCCACAACATGCTCATTCCGCTGGTTGTGCTCCGGCGATCCGCCTTCCTCCAGTGGGCTCGTAACACGCCAACGATGGAGTACAGCCTTGAGGATTATGAGGGGTGGGTGGGTCTGATGGAGGCTGGCGGACTCGGCGTCAGCCTGGCGCGCCCCCTGGTGCGGTACCGGGTGCGTGAAGGATCAATGTACCGCGGCGCGAATCGGAATCAGATGCTGTACCTGTATGACGTGATGACGCAGCGGCATCCCGAGGCGTATCGCCAATGGGGTGTCGAGCTGTTCAACCTGCAGAATGCTAATGGCCCTGGCTACGCGTGGAGCCACCCCGCACAGCAAGTGACTGATCCCTCGCCAGGGTATGTCGCGGCTCTAGCTCAGGACCGAGACCGGCTGGTGGCGGAAGTGCGGACGTTGGGAAAGGGATGGGAGGATCATGCGCGGTTCATTGCCGACCAGCGTACATACATTGAAAGTTTAGAGGCCCGGTGTCGTGAACTGATGGCCACACAGACGACTCGTCTCTTGTCCTTACCGGCCGCGAATGGGGTATCGTGGCAAGAATACGAAATCGGAGGGCGCTTGATCCACCGACTCCGGCACAACTGGGTCGTCCAGCGCATAACACGTTCACCGGCCTTGAAAAAAGGGCTGAAAAAACTTCTGCGATTATCACGTGGATCGTTATCATCACTGTCGTGAATGGTTTCAAGTCGGGAGGAGCCAGCAACGCGCCCGGATTGTAGGAAAATAGAGGGGAGAAGTTATGTTTATTCAGGGTCTACGAAAAGTCCTGCCTCAGCGATTCAAACGAGCGATCAGAGAATACCTCCAGACGCTCACTCGCTTACAGTCTGAGGCCGGAGGGAATGCCGGGCCTCCCCCTTTGTGGATTCATCAGACGCGTCCTCTCTTGCCCCCTCTGCCGTCCGTTGCGCAACTCTTGCAAAATTCAGACGAGGAATACGTGCGATCTGGTGTGCTCGATTTGTCTCCTTACCTTGAAGAGACCGCCCAAAGAGAAGTGCTGAGGAAGCTGAGTCAGGATGAAATTAAACAATTCGTCAAAGCCGACCCATATCCGTTGCCAGCCCCGGAAGACCGTGAAGGGTATCATGGAGATCAGCATGTTCGGTACTGGATCAGTGGGCTCGGAGACTATGTCTTGTTCAGAGCGCTCTTGTTAGAACAACAAGTGAAGCTCAGCGCGCCGTTTAGTCTCCTGGATTTGGGGTGTGCCTCTGGTCGAGTGTTACGGCACTTCGCCACCCATGAGTCCGGGCTTCAGGTATATGGCGCGGACATCAACCGAACGTATGTCATGTGGGTGAACGCCCATCTGCCCCGATCGATCCAGTGTTTTCAAAACACCATCCTTCCGAGCCTCCCTTTCGGCGATAATACGCTCGACTTCGTGTATGGGTGTTCTGTTTTTACGCATATCGACGATTATGAGTCAGCCTGGCTCTTGGAAATTCGGCGCGTCCTGAAACCAGGGGGCTTCGCTTTTATGACCATACACAGCGACCGGACTTGGAAGGACATGCACGGCGATCATTTCATGTACAAATACTTCTTGACTGCCCCTCATGCGATTGAAGATCTGGGCATTCCCCAGGTGACACCGGAAGTATTCGCTGGCGACATGCCCGCCGACCGCGTCGTTTTGACTCACACCGGGTATCCTATAAACAATACCAATGTCTTCCATACGATAGCCTATATTCGGGAGAATTGGGGACGGTTTTTCAAGATATGCAAGATCGTTCCGAAGGCCCACGGTGGGCAGCAGGACGGAATCTTGCTCCTGAAAGAATGAGGCAAGAGCAGTGTGCACCCAGGGTTTTTCCGAAACAGGCGAAAGATTCCCGAGTATTGAGCGCATCGCAACGAGTGGTTCGGGAATTTTTCTTTCTCCGTGAATTTTTGTTGTCGGTGTCAACCAAAGCGCGGAGTGATTCGTTAATACATGGGGAGTGGTTTGGCCTCGTCTTGCTGGCGACTTCTCTCTCTCGTATCAGGACTGAGAAAAGAGGCTAAGGCGGATATGGAAAATACGAAGAGCGCCGGCACTGCGCTGCTCCCCTCCTCCTGGGGCATGTTCTTGTTCTTTTTGACGGTGTTCTCGTTGTGTTACGCTTCCGCGTTATTGACCAGCTATGGATTCTCCGATGACTATCCCTTGCTTGGTGGCGCGCTGCGGGGGGAGTTGCTCTTTGGGCAAGTGGTGGCAGGCGGGCGACCTGTTTATGCGATCCTGCTCAAGCTCTTTTTCTCTTGGGTGCGAGATATTGACGACCTGCGCTACGGGCGGATCTTCAGTGTCGTTGGTATCGCATGGGTGGCTCTGCATTTTTACCGAGCGCTGATCCGCCAGGGGTGGACTTTGGCCGAGTCGGTGTTGGTGACGCTGATCGTTTGCACGCTTCCGTCTTTTCAGGTGTACGCGGCGTGGGCCACGGTGGGGTTCTATGTGTATGCCGTGCTTGCCGCCAGTGGCGCGTGGATCTTGCTCGAACGTGCGTTGGGCACCCCAGGTGCGGCAATACGGTGGGGGCTCACGCTTGCCGCCTTCTTCCTCCAACTGGTCGCTATTACCATCCACCAGTCCGCGGCGATGTTTTTCTGGGTATTCGCCGCGCTCCGTTTGGGTGAGCCAGAAAGCCGGTTTCGTGACGTGTGGCACCGGTTGGGCTGGTATAGCCTCTTCATGGGGGGGAACCTGCTTTGTGGGTTTGGGGTGCACAAACTCGCCGTGATTCTTTATGGCTTATCCGGATTGCCACAGGCGCGTTCGACGATAACGGTCGATTGGGAAGGGAAGCTTGACTGGTTTTTGCACGAGCCACTCAAGAACGCCTTGGGCGGGTTCTTCTTGTGGCCCTCGGATAGCGTGTCTCTCGTGGTCGCTCTCGTGATCGGTGGTGGACTCGGACTCTACTTTCATGGCGGCATGGCGGAGCGACTGCGCAGGGGATTGATCCTCCTGCTCCTGCTACCCGCCAGTTACGCGCCGAACCTCGTGGTCATGGAAAATTGGGCGTCCTATCGGACACTGCCAGCGTTGTCCGGGCTCGTGGTGGTGTACGGATTCTTCGCCCTCCAGGGGTACCAGCGCGTCGTGCGGCGCTTTTTTCCAGTGCCGTTGACGCTTGTCACGCTCAGCGGATGCGTGTTGGTGGCCACGGGTTTGGCGGCTTATAATGTCCATACTCGGTTTGCGACCTTGCAGTTTCGCGAGATGGAGTTCGTCCGCGCGCGAATCGCACGAGCGGAGTTCTCTCACGTTTCTCATATCTTCGTCATCGGGTTGTTGAGTCCCCAATGGCAGGGGCGGATTACGTCGATTGTCCATTACGATGAGTTTGACCTCCCTTCTTCCGCTCGCGATTGGTCTCCACGCGACATGGTTTTTTTGCTGTTGCGTGAGATGAAGCCCGAATACGTGACGCTGCCGATTACCCTGGCTCCGCCGGATGACGCGGCTATTCCTCCCGCTGATTCCCTCGTCATTGATATGAGAGAGCACTTTCGTGACTATTTGATCGATAGTAGTCAATCAAAACCCAGGTTGATCCGTTAATATAGCGAGCGTAGTCTACCCCCGCATTGCTGGCGCGGGCTCTTTGGTGAGCGTGGGATCGCAAAGAGAAGGAAGGGTCTATGGAAAAGGTATGTCCGAGGTGTATGAGCGCCTCTTTTGCGAACGGCGATACGCCGCGGTTGTCCGTGATTTTACCGATCTTCAATGAAGAGCAATCGCTTCCTTCTCTGTACCAGCGCCTCAGCCAAGTCCTTCAGAGTAGTAAGGATGAGTATGAACTCATTTTCGTCAACGATGGAAGTGCCGATCGGTCAGCGGAACTGTTAGAGGACTTGGCGAAGCATGATCCTCGGGTGCGGGTGGTGGCGCTTTCTCGTAACTTCGGCCATCAGGTGGCCCTGAGCGCGGGTCTTGACCACAGTCGCGGACGGGCGGTCGCCATCATGGATGCCGACCTGCAAGATCCGCCAGAGGTCTTGCTCGGATTCCTCGAGAAGTGGCGGCAAGGATACGCGGTGGTGTATGCCGTGCGCAAACATCGGAAAGAGGGCTTCCTCAAGCGGTCGGCGTATGCGCTCTTCTACCGGACCTTCCAATCCATGGCCGAGATCGAAGTGCCTTTGGATGCTGGCGACTTCTGCTTACTTGACCGCCGGGTGGTTGATATCTTGGTGGCCTTGCCTGAACACCATCGGTTTCTTCGTGGGTTGCGGAGTTGGGTCGGGTTCAAGCAAATCGGGATCGAGTATGACCGAGACGAGCGCTATGGTGGACAGTCGAAGTATTCCCTGCGGAAACTCGTCCAGTTAGCCCTTTCTGGCTATGTCGGTTTTTCGTTACTCCCCTTGCGGGCCGCGACGTGGTGCGGATTTCTCTCCGCCGGGATCGGATTCCTGCTCATCCTCTGGGCGCTCATCACCCGGTTCATGGAAATTCCCTCCCCTCATGGATGGACTTCTACGATCGCGGCGATTCTCTTCGTCGGCGGCGTGCAACTGCTCATGCTCGGGATTATTGGGGAGTATTTGGGGCGCGTCTACGACGAGGTGCGTCAGCGCCCGCTGTATCTCGTGCAATCTCGCTCGGGGTTCGCCTCGGATGACGCGCATCTGACGAGGTTGTGAGTGGCGGGGTGGCAGCGGCTCAGAGGTGGCTGAGTTTTCGTCTCACTTCAGGGGTGATTGCGAATTTTTCCTTATCGTCAGGGTACAGTCCGACAAAGGTATCCGAGAGTCGCTGCAAATCGTCCTCCTGGAAGGGCGCATTCTTTTTGTAAATGAAGGCGGTACTGCCATCTCCGAGCGGGAAGGCAAAAGGGAGTCTTTCGTATGCTCGCCCCAATCCTTCGCCCTTGAGGAGTTCGTCCGCGAGCAGGCCGACCACTCGTTGATGCTCAGGCGACAGGTGATAGCTCACGGGATCCGTGACGACCACATACTGAGCCTGAAAGAATTGAAATGGTAACCCGTCTCTCTTGTCCACATCGTGCGTCGCGAGGAGTTTGCGCTCCAAATCCACGAGCGTGGAGGCGAAAATATCACAGCCATTTCTCACGATCGTCCCGTTGAGTACCACGGAACTCGCCAGAATATAAATTTTGCCGTCTGAGTCACGCGCGAGCTGGTCGAGCTTCTGTAAGAGGCTTTGTACTTGCGCAAAGTCCGACCTTTTCAGCGGATAAAATTGCCCCTGTGGTAGAGCGAAGCTCACCGGGCTGAAAAAATCGTGTGTCTCTGTGTGAAACGTGCCGAGGAAGTTCGCGAGAGAGGCTGTCAGCAGGATACTGGCGAAGGTCATCTTGAGCCGCCGCGTCTGTAGCCATGCGCACCCCTCGCATAGAAAAAAAGCGGTGAGGAGAAAGATGGTGACGGACACCCAATAGTCATGATGAATCCCGAGGTTCTGCGTCCGCGTGAACAAAAGAAACGTCGTGGTGAACTGCACCGCGAGAAAGAAGGCGATACGCCTTTTCCCAGCCTGTGCGGAGAGCAGTACCAGCCCCAGGATCGAGGTTGCCAGAAATGGCATTCCGAAATAGTGAGAGAGGGAAGCGACATGGAAAACAATCGAGTCGCTGCTTCGGTACCCAGCGTAGACCTCTCGATAATTGGTTGTCAGCATGTTCATGGCGATAGGTGTCGCGATGACGAAGAACGAGAGCACGGCGGTCGCTCCGACGATCACCATATTCTTGCAGCTCCGCTTCAGTGTCGTCATGGGAGGTCGGTCGAGCAGTGCACTGACTAGGATGGAGGCCGCCATGGCGCAGAAGAAGCCAACGACCCAGTAGGCGTACCATCGTCTGAGGAGGATCAACAGGCTCAACAGCAAGCCCAGGGCGATCAAGTGGCGAGAGGAGTGTTCCGCGATATCGCGGCGTAAATACAGGATGAGGACGAGGAAGATGACGTTCAGCCCGATGACATCGACATAGCCGCGCAAGATGGGCAGCCAGAACTGCGGAGCGAGGGCAATCACCGCGATCGCGATGAGGAGGAAGAGGAACTTGTCCTCCTCATTTGTCCGTGAGTCACTGCGGTGGAGGTGGTCCATCAACCGAGTGAAGAGGAAGATGGCGGGAAAAGCAAAGCTGACAGTGACGGCGAGAATGTACGCGAGCCGACCGGAGCCAAAAACGAAGGAGAAAGGCATCAGAAAAAGCGTGGGTAACATATTGTAGTCGTCCGCTCTGACAGAGGCGACAATCGCATGGACCGCATCAACCGGAGACTCGCTGAACCGCCGGCCGAGTGCGCGATAGAGATAATGGTACATGTCGAAATCCCAGAAGTAGATGTACCGCTCCTGGCGGATGTACCAGACGACAAAGAGGGTCAGAAGCGAGAACGTCGCGGAAAATAATAAAACTTGTCGTGATCTCACTCTGTGTCCTTCCCTTGGGAGTGTGAATGTTCGCACGCTACCTGGAGCGCCAGGCGATGTGCAAGAGGGCGTGGGGGCAAGGACGATCACCCGCAAGAAAATTGCCCGTGCATGGGTCCGTGCCCACCGCGTGGGTAGGGAATGAACGCTTCGTGAATATCAGCCGGTATAGCGCCGCTTCGTGCATGTTCTTCTTGCCAGAGTCAACAGGCCAGGTTGATTCGTGAATATACTGAGAGTAGGCTGCCCGCGCCGTGGACGCATTCGTTTCGTGCGGTGGTGATTGATATAAGGAAATTATCTGGGCTGCGGTGGGTGCCGGACGCCTGAGGAAGATGCGGAGGAAAGAGAGGATGAACCGCGACTTTGCCGAGACCTATGGGGCGCTTGAACAATGGCATTGGTGGTTTCGTGGCCGCCAACATATTCTTGAAACGGTGCTGAGGAAGGAACTTGCCAAAGGTTCAGCGCGGACTGTTCTCTCAGTCGGGTGTGGGCCAATTGAGGGACTGACCTGGATTTCTTCTCTGGTTGCACCCACCGGATATGTGGTTGGACTTGATTCCGAACCTTCGCACGTGCGTTGCGCACGACCAGGAATAAGCTCTGTTGTTGGGAGGGTCGAGACTCTCCCCTTTGCGTCCTGTTCGTTCGATATGGTCATGGCCTTGGACGTCCTAGAACACATGGCGGATGACGACGCCGGATTGCGCGAGATGAGCCGGGTGCTTAAACCTGGAGGGCTGCTGATGGTGACCGTGCCGGCACTCCCAAGTTTGTGGGGAGAGCATGACGTCGTCAATCATCATCAACGGAGGTATACAAAGCAAACGCTCCTGCGGGTATTTACTAATGTTCGACTGCCGCGCCCTCGGGTTACTTACTTTAACACGGTGCTGTTTCCGGTCGTGGCCGGAATGCGGTGGGGGCGTCGTCTCTTCGGCATAACTGACAAATCGGCGAGTGATTTCGAGGGAGGCCGCCCCGGCTTGATGAATGACTTGCTGACCGCCACCTTTGCTTTGGAGCGCCATTTCGTCCAGCGTGTGCCAATGCCAGTGGGGGTGAGTTTGCTTGCGACGGTACGGTTGTGAAGGGGATGTTGTCCTACCTGGGTCGTTCTGAGGTTAAGGATAGTCCCGCAATCGGCTCGGAGCTTGTCTTTGCCCCGAGCGATTGTCTTCTGAAAGCTGCGGGAGAGAGTGGCAGGTGAGGTGGTATCGAAAGGAAGACAAGCCGTATGAGTTTCGCTTCGGCTCCCTCAGTGGGGCCGCGTCACGGTGAGCAATCGCCAATGCTTTCTGTTGTATTACCAATTTTCAACGAAGAAGCGATTATCCCGGAACTCCTCCGTCGGTTGAATAGTGGTCTTGTGGATGTGGTGCCTGCGTACGAAGTCATCTTCGTGAACGATGGTAGTCGAGACCGGTCGCTGGAGCTGCTCTCCACCGCAGCGCGGAAAGACCCACACCTCAAGATTATCAACTTCTCCCGGAATTTTGGCCATCAAGTCGCGATTACCGCTGGCATTGACTACAGCAGTGGGGAGGCCGTTGTCGTGATGGATGCGGACCTGCAAGATCCGCCCGAAGCGATTTCTTCCTTGGTGGAGAAATGGCGGGAAGGGTTCGATGTGGTCTATGCGGTGCGATCTGAACGTGCTGGAGAAAGTGCCTTCAAGCGCGTCACCGCGGCGCTGTTTTATCGGTTGCTTAAACGACTGACGCAGATCGAGATTCCGGCGGACGTGGGTGACTTTCGCCTGATGAGTCGGCGCGCGGTGGAGGCGTTCAAGTCCTTGCGGGAACGGCATCGCTTTGTTCGTGGCATGGTGAGTTGGGTGGGGTTTCGCCAAACGGCGGTGTTCTACCAGCGCGAAGCACGGTATGCGGGGAGCACCAAATACCCGCTGCGTAAGATGATGTCATTCGCGATGGATGGGATTGCGTCGTTCAGCTTTGCTCCGTTGCATCTGGCGACGTATCTGGGCTTAGGCGCGGCGGGGATGAGTTTTTTCTATCTCGTCTATGCGCTGTGGATCAGATTATTCACTGACCAGGCCGTCACAGGATGGACGTCGCTGATGGTGGCGATTCTGTTTGTTGGTGGCGTACAGTTGATTACGCTGGGGATTATAGGCGAATATATTGGGCGCATTTACGATGAGATTAAGCAACGTCCCTTGTATATCGTGGCCGATACGGTTGGGTTCGACCCGGTGGTGATGGGCGCATCGGTTGAGAGAGAACGACCGTGACGATGTCGGATCTTATGAAAGTTTCCATCGTCATTCGCAGTAAAAATGAAGAGCGCTTCATTGGTGCCGTTCTGAAACGGGTGCTGGAGCAGAAGTTCACCGATCCCTACGAAGTGATCGTGCTGGATTCCGGGTCGCAAGACCGGACGCTCGACATTGTCCGCGGCTTTCCGGTCCGGTTAGCGACCATGGCGCCGGAACAATTTACCTTTGGCCGTGCGCTGAATCAGGGTGCGGCGTTGACGTCCGGTGACATTGTGGTGTTTCTTTCCGCCCATTGCGTGCCGCGCGAGCGGACCTGGTTACGAGAATTGACGGCTCCACTGTCGAACGATGCGCAAGTGGCCGCGACCTATGGCCGTCAGGAACCGATGCCGGGCGTGAATCCTTTCGAGGAGATCGAGTTGGAGCGCACGTTTGGTCCGACGGCGGACGGTGCCGTGCTCGCGCATTTTTCCAACGCCAATAGCGCGATTCGCCGTCATCTTGTCACGCAATATCCCTTCGATGAGGAGGTGACTGGCGGTGAGGATTATCTCTGGGCCCAGGGCCTGCCCCCGTCGCATACCGTGCGGTATGTCGCGACGGCGAGTGTCTTTCACAGTCACCCGCCATCGCTACGCTACTGGCGGCGACGCGCGTACATTGAAGGCTTGTTTATGCCCTACCTTGCGCAGCGTGGGATCGCCAACCCGTGGGTCGCGCCATCCACAGCCCAGGAGCAGCCATCGCGATTCAAATGGCATGTGCTTACGCGCTGGATATCCGAGTTGCGGTGGTTGTGCCGCCGTCGGTATTTCGCCGCACTGCTGTACTATCCCCTGTACGAGACGAATCGTATTTATTTCTATACCAAGGGCAAACGCGACGGACGGAGACGCTATCCGCTGGCTCAGTCACCACTGCACCACGTCCAACCCACAACGCCCGACTAACAACATGCGGAAGCGTTCAGCTATCAGCTTTCAGCAGTCAGCCAGACAAGAAAACACAGAAGATTTTGTTCAACTTCTGACACAAGCCAAAGCCCCAGGATGCGCCTCTCTCTGTTTTTGCTGAAAGCTGAAAGCTGACTGCTTACTCACATACGACCCCACGCACTTTCTCCCATGCTCCTTTCCATTGTGATTGTCAGTTGGAACTGTCAAGAAGAACTGTCGAGCTGCGTGGACAGTCTGCTCCAGCATCCGTACAGTGGCGAGCAAGAGATCATCGTCGTTGATAATGATTCGCGGGATGGCACGGTCCCGGCCTTGTCCGAGCGTTTTCCGCGGGTGCGAGTGATACAGACTGGAGCGAACTTGGGCTTTGGCCGCGCGGCCAATTTCGGATTACGACAGGCGCGCGGAGACGTTCTCCTCGTTCTGAATCCCGATACCGTCGTGCCGCAGGGCGCGCTTGATGCGGCAG
>JABFSC010000052.1 GCA_013140885.1 Deltaproteobacteria bacterium
CGTTGCCGCATGAACCACGGCGTCACCGCCACTTTGGTCATGGTCAGCGCCGCTTGCACGACATCCATTGAGTCAATGTTAGCGAGCATTTTCAGGACGTCGGGGTCCGCGGGCAACACGGTCCGTGGCCCACCGCAATTCGTGCAGCCTAACGTCAATGTCTTCACTCGTTGCGGGTAGCGAAGCGCGAACTCCTGGGCGATCATCCCGCCCATCGAGATGCCAAAGATGTGCGCGCTGTCGAGGCCCAGGCCCGTGAGCACGCCCGCCGTATCCTCGGCGAACATGGTCATTGAATAGGGGACGTTGGGTTTGTCACTCTGCCCGACGCCACGGTTATCGAACGCGATCACGCGGAAGTGCTTGGCGAAGTCGGCGATGTTCCAATGCCAGGCGACGGAACTGGCGGTGAAGCCCATAATCAACACCAGCGGTTCGCCGCTGCCGTGTTCTTCGTAATAGAGGTTGACCCCGTTGGCGTGGAGATGTGGCATAGTGACTCCTTGGTTGTGTGGTGAGGGGTGGTGGTTAGCTGGCCTGCGATTTCGCGGCTTTCTTTTCCAGCAGTTGGCGTTTCCAGTCGAGCATGCGGGCTTTGGCGGCTTCGGCTTCGGCTTCGGGCACCATGTCTTTTTGTTGATAAAAACGCGAGAGCAAGGTGAATCCCAGGGGATCATCGGGTGTGAGTTCGGTGAGGCGACGCGCCGTGGTGATCGCGTCATCGAGATTGCCACCATCAGCATACGCATGCGCGAGGTCATGGACCGCTTCCGTATGGTCGGGATTGAGGGCGAGAATTGCTTGGTAAGCGGCAATGGCCTCATCGGTATTGCCATCGCAGAGCAAGTCATACGCCTGGTCGTACATCGCTTGTAAGTCAGCCATAAAAGCTCCTTCTTCCGTCGGAGTATGTCGCACGGGACTCGAAATGGCAAATGGCTTATGGCACATGGCTTATGGCCTATGGTAAGAGCGTTCCTGCCTATAGAGTGAGCGAAGCGAAGCGAGCCATAAGCCATAGAGCGAAGCGAGCCACATGCGTTCCCCCGTAACCGATTTCATCGCCAATCCGACGAGCCACGATTTCAATGCGCTGGCCTTGTCGGTCTTCGCCTATCAGTTTGAGCACAATGCGCCGTATCAACGCTTCTGTCTGACGCGCGATAAGACGCCCGCGACGGTCACCGATTGGCATGAGATTCCCGCCGTGCCGACCGTGGCTTTCAAGGAGTTAGACCTCACCTGCGGTCCGCCGGAGAAAATTTTCTTGACCAGTGGCACCACGCGCGGCCAGGAGAAACGTGGTCGGCATCTGGTGCCTGATCTCACGTTGTATCATGCCTCCGCGCTCGCGCATTTCGCGGCGTGCATCCTCCCCGACCAGCGTCACCTCCGCATGCTTGCGCTGATTCCTTCACCCGACACGCGCCCGCAGTCTTCGCTGACACAGATGGCCGCGTGGGTCATGGCGGCATGGGGCGCCCCAGGCAGCGCGTATTTTATTGATCTGACTGGGGTGCATATTGAAGCGTTCGCCGAGGCGGTCGCGCGCGCGCAGCAGGAAGGGACTCCCGTCTGCATCTTGGCGATCACGTCGGCGCTGGTCGCGTTTTTCGACTGGTGCGAGGCCAATGGCGGACAGTTCGCCTTGCCAGGCGGCAGTCGCATCATGGACACCGGCGGGAACAAAGGGCTCGGGCGTCCGATTTCCCGGCAGGGGTTTTTGCGCTCATGCTGGAAATATCTGAAAGTCGCGGGGTACTACTGTGTCAACGAATACGGCATGACGGAAATGGCGTCGCAGTTTTACGATAACGTGCTGTACAACCGCTTCCGGCGCAGTAACGAACCTCGCTACAAAATCGCTCCGCCGTGGGTACGCACGCTGGTGGTCGATCCTGAAACCCTTGAGGAAGTGCCCGCCGGACAACCAGGAATTCTCCGCCACTTTGACTTGGCGAACTGTGGCTCGGTGATGGCGATCCAGACTGATGACGTTGGCTATCTCGTTGGTGATGGCTTCGAGATCACTGGCCGTGTGCCAGGGGCCGAGGCTCGCGGATGCGCGTTGGTGCTGGAGGAGATTCTGGGGAGTAAGGCGTAAAACCCAGGGACGAGAGAATTCCCCCTTACGTTTTACATATTCACGCTTTATTCTCTTCCCGTGTCACCACCATCCCCCGCGGAACTTACTCAGACGATCACCCAACTGCTCAACGCGCAAGAGTACCTGGCTCGTCGCCCAGTGAAGGACATCCTCGCCAGCATTGACCGGGTGGTGGCGCGCTTTCTCACCCCGTCCTCAAGCGAGCGCCAGGACGCGGAGGTTCATCTCCCAGGAGAAACCGGTCTCTCCCCTGAGATGATTCGTTACACGCTGCCATTCATCTTTCGGGAGTACCGCGCACCGCGCCTCAGCGCATTATTACAGGATGAGCTGGGTTCACTCGCCGTCCTCGACGATTTCAGCGACAACCGCCGAGTGATCAGCCCGCGCCTGATCACTCAGGTGCTCGCCAGTAATCTGCCCGGAGCGGGACTTGATGGCCTGATCTTTTCCTTACTGCTCAAATCGGCCACCCTCGTCAAAGCTTCTTCGTCCGCCAGCCTCCTACCCATGCGGTTCGCGCGCGCCCTTGCGGAAATCGATCCCGCATTGGCCACCAGTCTCTCCGTCGTCACCTGGCCAGGGGGACAAGCCTCGTTAGAAAAGATCGCCTTTGGCCGCGCGGATATGGTGATTGCCTCGGGCTCGGAACAGACCCTGGCGGCCATTCGCCCTCAGGTGCGTGGCCAGTTCATTGGCTATGGCCATAAGGTGAGCTTCAGTATCATCGCGAAAGAAGCGTTGGCGGATACCACGGAGGTCGCTCGTCAAGCCGCGTATGACGTCATGCTGTTCGATCAACAGGGATGTTTGTCCCCACAGATGATCTACGTCGAACACGGTGGCGCCGTCTCCCCCAAGGAGTTTGCTTCGCACCTGTCCCAAGCGTTAGCGCATTGGGAACACCTCGTGCCGCGAGGACGCATCCCACAAGAAGCAAGTGTCGCTATTCGCCGTGTGCGGGATGAAACGGAATGGCAAGCCTTAGCGGGCAAAGAAAGCGCCCTGTATGCGAGTCCTAACGGCACGGAATGGACGGTAGCGTATGAGGACGATCCAACGTTCGCGCCGTCCCCCTTGTATCGCACGATTCGCGTCAAGCCGCTTATGACGTTCGCGCAATTGGACGAGCTGTTGATCCCCTGGCGACCACACCTGGAAGCGGTCGGGGTGGCAGTCAATCCGGAACGTTTACCTGGACTCGCCATGATGCTCGGCCAGCTGGGAGTAAGCCGCGTATGTCCGATTGGTACGATGCAAACCCCACCACTGAGTTGGCGGCATGGCGGACGACCACGGGTCGCGGACTTGGTGCGGTGGCTAGAGGTTGAACACTCGCGCTAATGATATTCCGTTCGTGGGCTCCGAAGTTCCCTCTCCCGGCTGGGAGAGGGCTAGGGTGAGGGGGATCAAGTAATCTTTCCTTCGATTCCGTCGCGCTCATTGCCCAGGGCTTCCTCGTCACGTATCTTTCTCCGCGATGACCACCAACCGTGATGATTTTTTTCGTTTCGTTGCTCAGACCTCACCAGAACCGATGGCTATTGAAGTGGCGCGCGCTCAGGGCTGCGTCATCATCGACAAGAGTGGGAAAGAGTATCTCGACTTCCTCTCCGGCATTGGCGTCGCGAGCCTTGGCCATACGCACCCGGCTGTGGTGCAAGCCGTGCAAGCCCAAGCCGAGCGCTATCTCCATGCGATGGTGTATGGCGAATACATCCAAGAGCCGCAGGTCCACTTAGCGCGTCGCTTGGCGGAGGTGACGCCAGACCCACTCTCCGTCACCTATTTCACCAATAGTGGCACCGAGGCCGTCGAGGGCGCGCTCAAGACCGCGCGCAAGTATACCGGACGCGCTCGCTTCGTCAGTTTTGTCGGCAGTTTTCATGGTGACACGTTTGGTTCGCTGTCGGTCGGTGGCAATCCTTTATATCGCACCCCGTTTGAGCCGCTGTTGCCGACCGTGACGTTCCTGCCGTTTAACGATGAAGCCACCCTTCAGCGGATTGATGAGACCGTCGCCGCCGTCATCATCGAACCGATCCAAGGCGAGGGAGGCGTGCGGATTCCCGATCCGGGATTTCTCCCAGCCTTGCGACAACGCTGTCGCGAAGTCGGCGCGTTGCTGATTTTCGACGAAGTGATTACGGGGTTTGGTCGGACCGGGAAACTCTTCGCCTGCGAGCATTGGCAAGTCACCCCGGACATTCTCGTGTTGGCGAAAGCCTTGGGGGGTGGGATGCCACTCGGTGCGTTTATGAGCACCCCGGAGATCATGGCGACGCTCTCGCACTCCCCTGCCCTCGCGCATGTGACCACGTTTGGTGGGCATCCAGTCTGTTGCGCGGCGGGGCTCGCGTCGCTCAACTTCATGCTGGAAACCCACGTGCCCCAACAAGCCCACGCCCAAGGCTCGGTGTTGCTGGCTCGCCTCCAAGAGTTGATTGGGACCGGTGGCTTTGTCACGGCACGCGGGCGTGGACTCTTGATCGGCATGGACTTCACCACGCCGGAAGCGACAAAACAGTTCGTGCAATCCTGTTTCGCCTCTGGCCTCATTCTCGGCTGGACACTGCATCAAGACACCGTGGTCCGGCTCGCGCCACCACTGATTATCACCACGGCGGACATTGAGCGCGCCGTCACCATCATGCGGCACGCGCTGCATCACACCTAAGAAAGGAAAACCTCATGGCGGATAACACCTCGACTCCCATCACCCCCTCGGCCTTTTTCACGGACAAGGTTGCGCCACAGTTCCGTCGTCGCATTGACGAGATGCAGCGACAGATCACCACCTTGCAGCAACAAATCCAGGACCGCCTGAACGCGCAAGGAACGGTGCGCATGGTCGTCGAAGGCGATGGCGGCGGCACGTGGTACCTAAACACCAAGAATGGGGAGATGACGGTGACGACTGAGCCCACGTATCCACCGGTGATGACGGTATACCAGTCACGCGCCTATTTTGATTGGTCCGCGGCGATGGCGACGGAGTCCGGCTTGTTCGGGCCGAGTTCGCGCAACAATCAGAGC
>JABFSC010000346.1 GCA_013140885.1 Deltaproteobacteria bacterium
GTTTGGGAAAGGCGGTTGCATGAACGGATACGGCACCGGATGCTCCGACATCTCCGGCGGATACCCTTCATGCAGCGTCGTCTGCGCGACGATGATCGGCCAGCGTGGTTTCGCGCGAGAGATCGCCGTCAGCGCTCGCAAAAGTCCTTCCAACGCCATGTCTCGCGCTTTGACCACGACTAACAACATGTGCGCTTCTTCTCGGAAGGCGATGAGATCCTCGTGCGGATCGTACCCGGCCTCCCCTACCCCGCGCGTATCGAGAAACGTCACCACGGGAAACTCGGGATCGGGAAAGTCGTAGCGCGAGGCCCAACGGGTACAAGGCGCGAAACCGGAGCCGATTTGCGCACGCTCGGCTCCGGTTAAGGCGCGAATAATGGAGGTCTTGCCCGATTGGACTTTGCCAAACAGCCAGACCACGGGCGGCGGCACCCCCTGACGGAGACGAGCGAACGTGTCGCGCAGTTCCTCGTCCGTCAGCCGCGGGGTCAGGAATCGACGGAGGGATTTAGGAGTAATAGCGGAATAATCCTTCAGCAATGCAGACAGGTTTCGTCCCACCTTCCACCTCGAATGAAATCCCGACGGTGACTTGGATACCACCGGACACGTCCTCGACATTTTCGAGCTTGGCGCGAGCACGGACGCGCTTGCCGATCGGCACCGGCGCGGGAAAGCGCAGTTTGTTCAGTCCGTAATTGACGCCCATTTTGATGCCCTGCACCGCCCAAATCTGGCTCATCAGATAGGGCGCGAGCGACAGCGTATAGTAGCCATGCGCGATGGGACCGCCGAACGGCGATTCCTTCTTCGCGCGTTCCACATCCAAGTGAATCCATTGGTGATCGTGCGTGGCATCGGCGAACGTCTGAATCTCGGGTTGCGTGACCTCATGCCACTCCGAGACTCCCAACTCTTGCCCAACCAGCGACTTGACTTCGTTAAACTGAACCATACGTACAGCCATGACGGTGCTCCTTTCGTTGTGCGTGACTTTTGTCCGCGTGACCTCGCGGGGTGACGGCTCTCGGCGCGAAGGCTCTTCCGCCGCCGCTGCGCTTCTTATAGAGAGAGGCCATGTCCGATGCAACACCAGGAAACCCGCACGTGGGTTTATGCGCGACCTGTCATCACAAACGCGAGATCGTGAGTGGGAAAGGCTCACGCTTCCTGTACTGTGTGCGCGCGGAAACGGATGCGCGGTATCGCAAGTATCCACCACTACCCGTGCTGCGCTGTCCCGGTTACGAGCCCTTCGCGTCTTCCTCTTCGCCGGGATAAGGCGGTTAGTTTTTAGCTCTTCGCCTCATTGTCCACGCATCACTCGTTGTCGTTCCGCAATCCGCAATCCGCAATTCCTCCCGCCCCCCTGTTCGCGTCCGTCGCGATGCGTGCTACTGATGCGAGTTATTAGGGTTGGAGTGGAGGGTGTTATGTCCAGAACGACACTGCGACAGCGAAAACGATCTCATCGTTCTCAGCCCGTCTCACGTTTGCACCAATCATGTCCACTCACGGCGGCGGCCAAGAAAAGTGGAGATGCCATGCCCCTGGAAGTGTTTGTCCGGCTGGTAGCACGCGCGCTTGATTCACTACCGGAGGAAATCGTCGAAAAATTGTCCAATGTCGCCGTGGCCGTTGAGGATCGCCCCTCACCGGAAGTGTTGGCGGAAACCGGCTGCACGAATCCGCATGATCTTTTTGGTCTCTATCGCGGCATTCCTCGACCGTGGCGGTCCACGTTCGCCCCGTTATCCGACTTTCCCGACAAGATCGAGATTTATTATCAGCCCATTATTCGCGCGGGCCTGCGTCCACGAGAGATTCAAGAACTGGTGCGTCGGGTCGTCATTCACGAAGTGGGACACCATTTCGGCATGAGCGATCAACAAATGAAAGCGCTAGGGTATTAGTCGGCGTGAGCAGGTCTTGCCGTCGTCCCTCAGTTTGCTATACCAGCCTCCGCGACTCTGCATACGCAAAAAGGAGAAGATTATGCCCCTTGATCCACAAGCCAAAGCGTTTCTCGACCAAGCCGCCGCATCAGGCGCGCCCCCGTTCAGTCAGATGACCGTGCAACAAGCCCGTGACGCCCTCGGCGCGTTGTTCGCCCCGAAAGGTCCACGCGAACCCGTCAAGAGTGTCGAAGATCGGGTAGTGAACGCCGGAGGCGTGAAACTCCCGGTGCGCATTTACATCCCAGAAGGAAAAGGGCCGTTACCGATCCTGGTTTTCTTTCACGGCGGCGGATGGGTCGTCGGCAATTGCGAATCGCACGACACCCCGTGTCGGTCACTCGCCAACGGCGCGGGCTGCATTGTGGTCTCGGTTGATTATCGCCTGGCTCCAGAACACAAGTTTCCCGCGCCCGCGGAAGACTGTTATGCCGCGACGAAATGGGCGGCCCTCAACGCCGCGGGCTTCGGTGGCGATCCGAAACGCATCGCGGTTGGTGGTGACAGTGCTGGTGGCAATCTCGCCGCGGCGGTCGCCCAAATGGCGACGGATCGTGGGGCCCCCACCCTCGCTTTTCAACTACTCATCTATCCCGTCACTGATTACGGATACGCCACGGCTTCGTATCGCAACAACGCCGAAGGGTATCTCTTGACCAAGGATTCGATGCAATGGTTCTGGAATCATTATCTACAAAGCGAAAGTGACGGGCAGAATCCGTATGCCTCACCGTTGCGGGGTCAACGGTTGAGCAACCTGCCGCCAGCCCTCGTCATCACCGCGGAATTCGACCCACTGCGCGATGAAGGGGAAGCCTACGCCACCAAGATGAAACAAGCGGGCGTATCAGTCACGTATACCGACTACAAAGGCATGATCCACGGCTTCTTGAGCTTGGCGGACATCATGGACCAAGGAAAACAGGCAGTGAAAGAAGCCTGCACGCAGCTTCGTGCGGCGTTCGCCAAAGGGGAATAAAGACCTCCAACACAACGAAGAGACGTTGGCAGCAACGTCTCTCCTCAACAAAACCCGCGAAGCGTCCCCCACTGCCTCACCACCACACTGACGCGAGGGGTTACCTATCCTTCAGGTCATCCAAGACGATCACGCGCAGTTCCACCGCGCGTTTGAGCGGGGGATCGTTCGTCAAGAACGCTTGGCACCCAGATGCCAACGCGGCTGCGATTTGCAGAGCATCGGGGGTTCGGAAACGATACCGGGCTCGCAAATCGGCTGCGCGCTCAGCGATGGTAGAATCAATAGGGAGAAGTTTGAAGTTGCGGCTCTGAAGAAGCAAGTCTCGGTACTCTTGCTCAACTGTGGTGTTGCCTTTTTGTTTCGGCTGGGTGAGGACCTCGGTTAAGGTCACCATTGAGCTATAACCCAAGACCGCTCCCGTATCCACTCGCTGAACGAACTCGCGCACGATATCCACGTAAGTGGGATGACGTTCCACAAAATAGATCAACGGCGCCGTGTCGAATCCCAAGGCAGTGACGCCGACCAGGACATCGTCGATCTTACTCATGGCCGGTGATCCCACTCCTTGCGTAGCGCGTTGACATATTGCTGAGCATCAATTCCTTCCCATATTTCAGCTCCGACACCTTCAAGTTCCAGTAAACTCCGCGGACGGGGTTCTTCAGCTACTGTCGGTGCCGCCAAATCGTGAGCGATTATCGCCACCAAGCGCAGCCGTTCAGTGACAGGGAGCAGTTTGATCTGCTGTTCGTACAGTTGCTCGGCAGTCGTAGTGCTCATTGATATGCAACCTCCACATCCCTTCTACGATAGAGTCCGTCAATGATGCAATGTCTCGACTCTTCAATCCCCACCATCTCAATCCCCTCGGTTACTGAGGACTGGGAACTTTCACCTTTTGATTTTTGCCCTTTGACATTTGACTTGTTCAGACTCTAGACCCTAGACACCAGACTCTAGACTCTCTAATAGTGCCTTCGCCTCTTGCAAGTCCTTCGTGTCAAAGCCTTCGGTGAACCAGTTGTAGACCTCTGACAACAGCTTGTGAGCTTCGGCGGTCTTGCCTTGCTGTTGCCACAGACGTGCGAGGCTGGTTGAGGAGCGGAGTTCCAGCGACTTCGCTTGTTGCTTACGCGCGATTTCGATGGCTTTGAGGAAGCAGGCTTCGGCTTCGGATTGGGGGTCGGGGGTCAGGAGTCGGGGATCAGTTTCTATTTTTGCCTTTTGACTTTCCTGCTAGAGCGTCAGCTCGCCTTTGAGCCGATACAGCTCCGCCTCGTAGAAGCGCTCTCCAGTTTTGTCCACCTGAGCAAACGCCTCAGCCAGCACAGTCAGTCCTTCTTCCGTTCGCGCAGCTTTCCCATACGCCGCAGCGAGCCAGGTAAGAATAAATGGCCCTCCGAGCTCTGCCCCCGTAGCTCGAAAAGCAGCGAGACCTTGGCGCATTTGGGCAATTCCCTCTTCAACTTGTTCCTCATCAATCAACACCCACCCCCGCCACAGAACTCCCCTTGACATAAAAAGCTCAAACCCTTGCTCGTTTGCGAGCACCATCTGCTTCTCTACCTGTTCCTGAGCAGCTTGTTGCTCCTTACGCATTTCATGGACTCGGGAAGTATAACTGAGTGCGTAAGCAATGCTAAAAGGATGGGAACGCCTTTGGGCTGAAGCGAGAGCCTCTTGGCCCCTCTTCAGGGCTTGGTCTGGATAGTCAAGCAACCACAGGACTTGCGCAACCTGCGATAAACAGCCTACCCCAAGGTCCTGCAGAGAACCACGGATATCTCCATGCTCTTTAGGATCGTAGAGTGCAATGCCTTGTTCAAGTTGCTCACGGGCTAGAGACAATTCTCCCATGGAGTGCAAGGTTGCCCCCAACGTAAGATGGGCCAGGATGAAGGCGACATCGAATCGCATGTTCTGGGCTAGGCGGAGACACTGCTCCGCCAGCTCACGTGCCGTCCGTAATTCTGCCCGCTGATGATAAAAGCCAGACAACCCCAATAACACCCAGAAGAGTTGGGGGGTCTCACCTATCTGCAGACAGAGTTCTCGCGCTCGGACATAGGCTGTCACTACTTCTGGGGCAGCCCCGCCCGCGCGGCTCGGCGTGCGTCGTCTTCATGCGCAACTGGATAGCCAAAATAGACGAGAATCCCGTCACCCAGATACTGCG
>JABFSC010000201.1 GCA_013140885.1 Deltaproteobacteria bacterium
TTGAAGATGAAGACCAAGCTCAATCATTTTGCCCTGAAGTCCAAACTCTACGTTAATGCGCTCCGTTCCGCTTTCGCCACCTTACAGACCCTCTCGCCCGCACTCGCAGGCTCCGCGTAAGGTGAGTGACTATGATTACGATCCGGTCTGGGCGAAGTGCGTGGAGCTGAAAGTCGCGCCGACTTTCCATTCGGCGGGGATGGGCTGGGGCAGCCGCACATCGACGTCCACCTACATGTACAACCACATTGGCCACTTTGGCGCCGCTGGTGAGGCGCTGTGCAAAGCCCTGTTTTTTGGCGGTGTGACGCAACGCTTCCCCACCTTGAAGTTTGCCTTCCTGGAGGGGGGCACCAGCTGGGGCGCGGACCTGTACGCCGCCTTACTGGCGCGGTGGGACAAGCGCAATCCCGAAGCGCTGGAGAACTATAACCCGGCGAATCTCAACGTCGAGCAGCTCCTGGATCTCTGCCAACGGTATGGCGGGCGCGTCACCGAAGGCAAGCTGGATCTGCTCGCCAACGCCAGTGGCGCGACGATTAACACCAAAGCCGCGCCCGCGCAAAAGAACGACTTCTGGCGCTGCAACATCACCAAGCGTGAAGATATTCGCGATCTCTTTGTCCCCCATTTTTATTTTGGCTGCGAGGCCGACGATCCCATGAACGCCACGGCCTTTAACACCACGGCCAATCCCTTTGGCGCCAAGCTCGGCGCGGTGTACAGCTCCGACATCGGCCACTGGGATGTTCCCGACATGACCGAAGTGACCGAAGAAGCCTACGAGTTGGTGGAACATGGCGTCATCACCGAGGAACATTTTCGCGATTTCGTCTTCACCAATCCAACCACACTCTGGACCGGAATGAATCCTGACTTTTTTACTGGGACGGTTGTCGAGCAGCAGGTCAAACACCTGCTGGCCACCACGTAAGCATGAACGAGAGGAAAGGAGCATCACGCAATGTCATACGATCTGTTGATTAAGAATGGGACCGTCGTTGATGGCCTCGGCACTCCCCGCTTTCGCGCGGATGTTGCCGTCGCCAATGGCAACATCGCGGCGATTGGCAAAATCACCGATGGCGCGAAACAGACCATTGATGCGTCGGATCTGATTGTCGCGCCTGGCTTCGTGGACCCCCATACGCACTACGACGCGCAGATTTGCTGGGACCCGGTGCTGTCGTCTTCCGCTTTGCATGGGGTCACGTCAGTAATGATGGGCAACTGCGGGGTTGGGCTCGCCCCGTGCAAACCAGCGGTGCGGGACATCGCCGCATGGGACCTGGTGAATGTCGAAGCGATTCCGTTCGACGTACTCAGTCGCGGCATCGGCTGGGAGTGGGAGACGTTTCCCGAGTATCTCGAAGCCGCGCGACAACGGGGCTCCGGAATCAATCTCGGCTTCATGGCCCCCCTCACTCCATTTCGACACTATGTCATGGGAGAAGAGTCGATGGATCGGGCCGCGACCACGGCGGAGACGGCGCAAATCAAAGCCTTGTTGCAGGAAGCGGTGAGAGCCGGAGCTTTTGGGTTCACCACCACGGCGATTCCGCAGCACATTGGCTACCAGGGCCGGCCGCTGGCCTGTCGCCAAGCCAGTCGCGAGGAGTTGAAGGCGTATGCCAATGGACTCAAGGAACTCGGCAAGGGCACCATTGAATTAGCGCTCACCGCGACCGCGGCGGAACTCTCGGAGGAAGAATATGGACTGCTCGATTTCCTGCTCACTGAGAGTGGGCGTCCGGTGACGTGGCTCGGCGTGGTCAGTCGTGACGATAAACCGGAGGCGGGTCCCGACCTCTTGCGTCGCGCCGAGCCCTTGATTAAACGCGGCGGGATTCCGCAAGTCACCTGTCGTCCCTTCGTCATTCAGATCAATTTGCGCAACCCTTTCATCTTCGCCAATCATCCGTCGTGGAACCCGGTGTTCAATCGTCCAACCGAAGAGCAGATACGTGTCTATCGTGACCCGGCTTTTCGCCAAGCGTTCCGCACCGAACTGGAAAAGCCGCGCATCTTTTCTGGTCGCTGGGAGCGTCTCGAAGTGAAGGAAGTCAGCAATCCGGCCATGAAAGCCCTGGAAGGCAAGACCGTGGCCGAGATCGCGCGCATGCGTGGGAAGGATGGCCTCGATACCTTCCTCGACTTGGGGATCGAAGATGAGCTGAAGATTGAGTACACCATCGTGCTCTTCAACGCTAATGACGATCTCATTCCCGCGTTGATTACCGATCCGCGCACCTTGATCGGCCTTTCCGATGGCGGCGCGCACGTGGACATGCTGTGTGACGCGGGCTACTGCACCTACCTGCTAGGCACCTGGGTGCGGGAGAAACAAGCCTTGAGTCTGGAGTATGCCGTGCAACGACTGACGTCCGAGCCCGCCAACTTTTTTGGTGTACGGGATCGTGGCCGCTTAGCCGTGGGCATGGCGGCTGACCTGGTCGTGTTTGACTACAACACGGTGGGCTCAGGTCGGCGACCGGAGATGCACTACGATCTACCCGGCAATGGCCGCCGCTTGCTCATGCCCGCGCAAGGGATTCAGAGCACGATTGTGAACGGGGTCGTGCTCTACAATCAGCAGCAACACACTGGCGCGTTGCCAGGGCAGGTGCTGCGGTCGTAAAAGGAAGCGTCACTTGATCCCCCTCACCCTAGCCCTCTCCCAGCCGGGAGAGGGAATTTCGGCCCCCCACTCACTTAATGCCCTTGCCCAGTCTGGAGAGGGAACTCAAAACCCGAACCCCAAAACTTTCCCACATCAGCCAGCGTCACGACTGAGCGCGACACGCAGGGCCTCGTAAGACGGAAATCCCAACGTGGACTCGATTTCCTCACGCCATAATCGGTCGCACTCCGCGCTGGTCTCTGGCGGCAATTCGCGCGCATGATCGCCCACATTCCCCGTTCGCACCTTGGACGAATCGCCTCCCGGAGGAAGCCCACACACCGCATCCCGCGCCTCGCGAATCAGATGATCGTCAAAATGTTGTTGGTGAGTACGCATGAACTCCAACGAGGACTGTCGCACCACCAGCGCCAACAACTCGTCGTCAAGAGCGCAGCCGATGAACGCGGCGATGCGCTGGACGGTCAGCCGCAGGTCCTGCTTCATGTCCTCGTAGCAGAGAAACAATACATTCGCGTCATCACGATGTGGCCACCACGAGCGGATATGCGCCCAATAGGCGTTGGGGCCCTGGGGTTGAAGAAACTGTTCACGAGCGAAGAGCGCCAGAGGAATCGCCGCCGGCTCGAACCACCAGCCCGCCATGAAGTGGTACATGGAGACCGCGACATCCTTGGGGTCGCGCATGACGTAGATGTCGCGCGCGCCCTTGGGGACCAACTCCCACCGTAGATGACTCTTGAACGCACGGGGCTGCGCGACCTGTGGATGCTCCAGATTCATGCCCAAATCGTGGGCCATCTCCAACCACGGAATGACGGAGGTGATTTCGTCAAAATTCATATCCCCGCGCGTGCGTAAGCCATGCACAATCTGTTGCACCCATGTGGTGCCTGACTTCGCGTAGGGAGTGATGATGACATCGGTCGGCTGGGGTTGAAACGCAAGGGCGCGCTGTATCCCTTCCTTGGTCATCATGCGGCTTTGGCGCGAGCGGACTTCGACCATCGTGGTGGGACGAGTCAGACTTGTTGACATGAATTACTCTCCTGCGGAACGATCTCTTTATGAATTTGCGGAACCGGTAGGGGTGAGGTCCGCATCTCACGCGGGCCGACGTGGACAGAGCACGGCGGTTCCCACCAGGCAGCGATCTCCAGTGGGATTCTCGGCCACGAGGTCACAGTGAATACGAAACGTGCCACCCTGCTCTTCTTTCTGAGTGATCGTCGCGACGCAGGTCAGCGTATCTCCATGCCGGACAGGCGCGCGGAAACTAATGGTCAGGGTCTGGAGCCGCCACCCCAGGAAGCGTGTCGTGAGCAGCCGCACCAGAAACGTCGCGCTGAGCGGCCCCGGCACCACGGCGTGTTGGAACCCCCGCTGTCGCGCGATTTCCTCGCTCAAGAAGCGTTGATCGACCATGCGCACTTCAGTGCCGTAGCGTTGGATATCCTCAATCGTCGGGGCATAGGTGAGCGGCCCGATCTCGTCGCCAATCTCGACCTCATCGAAGGCTTTCTGGAAAATCTCGGTCATCGCGAATCCTCTTATATCCTCATGGATCTTGGCCTCAGATTTTCTTGTCGGGAGAGCGGACCATGCGTCGTTCCCGCATCAGGACAACCAGTCGCCCTGTTTCGTCCCGAATCAACAGTTCACGCACGAAGACGCCCAGTGGCCCACTTCGTCCGGTCTTCTCGTAGACATCGGTAATCTTGACCGAGACGGCGTAGGTTCGGCCCGCGTGGATTTCGTCGTGAAACTCAAATTCGAGTCCCGCATTCAGGCTGACCACCCCTGGTGCGAGTTCCGCGTCAGGGAGCGCGAGGACACCACGAATCTTCATCGCGAAGAGTGGTGAGGCAAGCGCGTTGGGATACCCCGCCCGCCGCGCCGCTTCTGGATCAAGCGAGAGGGGATCAGTATCGCCGGTTGCCTCGGCGAAGGCTCGGATATTCTCCTCGGTCGCCAGAAAGTCACCAGTGGACATCTCTTGCCCGATGATGGCCGGATCAATGGTAATCATAAGCGCACAACAATCATAAGAAACAAGTGGAGGAAAGGGGCGTGCTGGTGAAGGGAGGAGGGCTCCTGAAACGGCAAAGGCGCGACAGGTTGTGTCGCGCCTTTGCTCTCGGTCAGGAGAAGTATCCCCCGACCAAAACTACTGACTACTTTCCCTAGTACAGCAGATATTGGAACTCCAGCCAGATACTATCCTTGGTCTTGAACGCGCCAATCGAAGGACCATAGTTTCCATCGATCCAGTTGTACCGCATGGTCACCGCGAACGGATCCCAGAACTTCCAGTCAAAGCCCGGCTGGACTAACCACGACCCACTCCAGTCATAAAAGAAGACCAAGCTCGGTCGCAGATTTCCACCCAAATACGAGGTCGAAACCGACAGTGTGTTGGTCATGTTGAAATCTTGCAGCGGGAAGAGGCGACTCGTCTTACACGGGGCGAAC
>JABFSC010000474.1 GCA_013140885.1 Deltaproteobacteria bacterium
GTCGGTATCCTTGGCGTAGAGGTACATGGTGCCAAGGTCGGTGCGCACGTTCGGGTCATCAGGGCTCAGCGTCAAATACTTCTCGTAGTATTCTTTGGCTTTGCTGTATTCCTCAAAGTCGTAATACACGTTGCCCACGCCACGGATGGCGGGAAGATCGTTGGGCAGGAGTTCGAGCACGTGTTGGTATGACGACAACGCGGCACTGCGATAGCTTGCGTCAATTTGTGAGGCGCGAAATTGCACGTCCGCGAGCGTGCGCCAGGCGTCCGCGTCTTGCGGCGCGGCTGTGGCTTTCTCAACAAACTCTACGATGCGTTGCTTGACGTCGTCAGGCAGCGTGACTGGAGGAGTGGCTTGCGAAAGATTCTGCGAACCACCACGTGCTGGCCCTCCGTCCGCCGTTGCGCCCACGGTGGGGAACGGTTGGGAGCGTAAAACGAACACCCATAAAGCGGTTCCTGCGAGCAGGTAGAAACCCATGACCAGCAGCCCTGGGACTACGGAAGAGCGCGCAAGCGGAGCCACGGGTGGCGGAGCCGCGGCCGGCGGGGTCGCGGATGATGGTTGTCGTGGGGGTACGAGCGGCAGGGCCTCGGGAAGAGTGGTGCCACAGGCCGCGCAAAATTTCGCCGGAGGAAGCGTTTTGGTCCCGCATTGCGGGCAGAACTGAACTGACATGGGCAATTTCCTAGCAGTAATCACCGCAAGGAGCTAGGTCGGAGTACCTACCTCATCTTCCCGTTGACAGTCCAGGGACGAGGTGGTTAGGTGCTCCCGGTTCTATCACTCTGGAGGGGGCTATGGCGAAGAAAGATGTGGTCCGGCACGCGCATGTTACCGAGGGCAAAAAGCTCCTTGAGCAATGGGGCATCCGCCTAGCGCGATTACAGGACCAGAGCGTGACGGTGGCGATGGTGCGGGAGCACATCGGAAAAAATCCCGCCGCCGATGTCGCCTTGGCGGCGCTGTTGGGGAATTATCCCACGCCAGAAGTGGCTCAGCTCCTCGTCGAGTGGGAGGAAAAAGCCAGCGACAAGGAACTGCGTCACGAAATTCGTCGCTCCCTGTATAAAATGTCACAAAAAGGGTTGGTCGCGAAGCGCGAGTCGCCCACGCCCGCGATCTTCGCCCCGCTTGAGCCCGAAGGGTATCTGTCTCCCATCGACGGGAGTGGTGATCGGCTGTTGTGGATCGTGAAGCCCAAGGCGGGTGGAGGATTGCATTACCTGTCCGCCGTGGTCAATGAACCCGGCGGCTTGCAGTATTTCGACTTCGCGGAGATCAATCGCAAAAAGCTGCGGCAAATGCGTGAGGATTTCGCGACCCGTATGCACATGCGGTTAGTCGAGGCTCCGTGGCGGTATTGCGATGCGGTGATGTATGAAGGCTATGAGCGAGCCAAAACCAGGGAAGACAAGGATGCCGACGCCTATCTCGCGTTTCGCACGCATCTCTTCACGGCCCCCGCGCAACCGGTCGAAGTGCCACTCTCGACATATCTCGATACCGAGGCGATTGCCGCTGATGCGATCCTGCTCCAAACCTCCGCGCTGATGTTGCACGAGCCGGAATTCCAATCCTGGCTGCTGGATCACGAACGGGGGCATCATTACACGGATAAAATCTCGCAGGTGCAGGAAAGCCCGCTCATTCTCAATCGCTTTCAGCAACAAGATCGCCTCCAGACCGTGATCGACAGCGCCACGATTGAGGTGTTTGAGGGCGAAGCCGGCGTGGCGTACGCACGTCGCCTTGAGGAGACGGCGCTCTATCTTGCCGTAGCCGCCCGGATTGAAGCGGCCAAACGCGCATTGGCCGTGTCCTTGGCGCTCAAGCGGAGTACGCAAGGCGGAAAGGGGATTCCCTTCTGTGAGGAACTGATCCGCCAGAGTATCGCCTTGCACTACCACGAAGAAAAGCAACATGAGAAAGAAGAATCACGCGGCTCGTTGATTATGCGACCGTCGGAGTTCGCCGCGCGTGTGCAGGCCACACGCGGGCAGCGACGTGGGGTATGATGATGAGCTGTTAGCCAGAACAAGACCGCGCGAAAACGGCGAATGGGCGCAACGGAGAGTTGGTGCGAAAGACTGAAAACCTACCGATTGCTTGATGGGTTATTGCGCTGCTCCTCAAGATGCAAAACGAAATTTTCGCCCAGTCGCCCAGTCATTCCCGTAAAGTAAGGAGGGAGCCATGCCACGCCCTTCACCTGATCGAGTGAGTCAGTTACCCGCCCTCAACGCGGGAACGATTCTGTCCTGTCCCCAGTGTGGGATGGGACTCTATATGCTTACAAAAAAAGTGACCCGTGATGGAACTTTTGAGGGGTCGGTCAAATCCCTTGTTGGCGTGCCTGAGTACACGCGCGGATCGCTTCCCAAAAAATGTCCACTCTGCCAAACCGGAGAATGGTGGTACCCTCCCGGAACCGTCCACACGTTACAGCACGGCTGGATATCCTGAAGTCAGCTTGAGTGACGGTTGATCTCCTCTCGTCAACATGAGAGGGGTGGTACGGAACAACTATGAACAGCACTACCTCGCAAACAATCCACGGATTTCATGTCCACGTCTATTTTGATCCACCGACTCGTGTCACGGCCTTGGACGTGCGGGATGGACTCGCCGAGCGATTCGATGTGGAACTAGGCCGCATTCATGACCGCGCCATGGGGCCGCATCCCAAGTCGATGTATCAAGTGAAATTCGCGCCGGATGAGTTTAGCGCCCTGATCCAGTGGCTTATGCTCAATCATGCTGGTCTTGATGTGCTGATTCACCCGGAGACCGGTGATGACATCGCGGACCACACTGTCAATGCGTTGTGGCTGGGCGAAAAACTCGCCCTCAACATCGAGTTCTTGCGAAAATTCGTGGCGAAGACACAGGAAGGAAAAGCGGCATAGCGCTGAAGCAGTGAGACAAACGATCTCACGCCTCGCGTATCACGCTTTACGCTTCATCCCTCGCAATTCTCAACAATTAACCCACACTAAGGAGGAGTTACTATGGCAAGTCCACAACTACAGATGGCCCTTGATGCGTTCAAAATGATGGGCGAGAAAATGGGGCAGGCAGGAAACGATCTCAAAGCCCTGCGTGGCGTCATGGAAGGGATGTCGGGGTTTCCCTCGGCTGGGGAGACGAAGTGTACTCCGGTGACTGCTGGCGGTGTTCCCGCCGAATGGATTGCCGCGACCGGTGCCGCCGATGATCGGGTGATTCTGTATGTGCACGGCGGTGGCTATGTAATGGGGTCCATCGCCACGCATCGTGAGCTGGTCGCGCGGTTATCCAAAGCGTCTGGCGCGCGGGGTCTGGCCTTGGATTATCGCCTGGCCCCAGAGCATCCGTTCCCTGCCGCTGTCGATGATGCGCTGGCGGCGTATCGTTGGTTGCTCTCGCAAAACATTAAACCCTCAAACATTGTGGTCGCTGGTGACTCCGCTGGCGGAGGGCTAGCCGTGGCGACCTTGCTGGCTATTCGGGATGCGAAACTGCCGCTTCCCGCCGCTGGCGTGGGCATTTCCCCGTGGGTGGACATGGAAGGGCTGGGGGAGTCAATGACGACCAGAGCGAAAGTCGATCCCGTCGTACAGAAGCAAGGGTTGCTCGGAATGGCCCAGCTTTACCTTGGTGGCAAGGATGCGAAGTCACCACTCGCGGCCCCGTTACATGCCGACCTCGCTGGACTGCCGCCGCTCCTCATTCAAGTAGGGGATGCGGAGACCTTGTTGAGCGATTCCACCCGCCTAGCCGAGAAAGCCAAGAAAGCGGGCGTCAAAGTGGAGTTGGAAGTATGGCCAGAGATGCCTCACGTCTGGCATCTTTTCGCGCCGTTTCTGCCAGAAGGCCAACAAGCGATTGAGAAGATCGGCAAGTACGTGCGGCAGATTACCGCCTAAGACGACTAAGGGTGAAAAGGGTCAATGGGGAAAGGGTGAAAAGGAAGATCGCGGAACATGATCCCAATGTTCTGTCCGTTTTTCCTCTTTCCCGTTTCTCCCCTTTCCCTTTTCGCCTCTTACCGACTGAGTGGTCGATGTCCCCAAATACTCCCACCTTGGTGGTACTGCACCTGCCAGGTACTGTCCTCGACCACACGTCCCCCCCAGCCGTATTCGATCTCGAACCCCGACGGCGACACTAGATAAAATGAAAACATCTGATCGTTGGTGTGCCGCCCGAGTCCTCGCGAGATCGGCACCCCTTGGTCCTGACACAGATTGAACGTCGCGCCCACATCGTCGAGCGACCGGGTCTGTAACATGAAGTGATTGAGTCGTTTGGCCGGATTCGGCGCGGCATAGAACGCGATGGTGTGATGACGAGGGTTACAATGGAAAAAGGCGAGTCGCAGTTGCTGACCAGTTGGGCGGACGATTTCGACGAAATCGCTGATACGCATGCCCAACACATCCCGGTAAAAATAGATGCTCTTCTCAAAGTCATCCATGGTGATGACCATGTGGCCAAACCCCTGCTCCCCCGCGACAAAGCCGGAGATGGGGCGTGGCGATTGAAACGGTGTGTTGTACGCCATCAACGGCCCATAAAAAATTTCCATCGGGATCCCACTAGGATCGCGGAATGCCATCAGATTGATGACGCCACGCGCCTTGGCTTCGGCGGGCGTGCCCTGACGGACTTCAGTGCCCGCGGCCTTCAGTTGCTCGGCCAGGCGAGATAAAGCGTGTTCGTCGGTCACTTCCCACCCAATGTACGCGAGATCGTCCTTGCCAGTGGGATGGACGAGCAGACGGCGTTGATACTCGTCGTTGCGGAGGAGCAGCGTGCCATCCGCTTCGCGGCCACTGATCTGAAGTCCCAATGTTTGCGTGGCGAACTGTTCCCACTGGCTGATGTTGCTGACACTCAAGCCCAAGTAGCCGAATTGCGTAATGCGTTCCATGATTCTCCTCCTTATGCGGTGGCGACACTGTACTGTGGGCCAGCAGGAGACTCAAGCGAGAGGCCGCCTGAGTCCGCTCTCGTCACGCGGCCTTTCGCGCCACGATATTCAACCGCACATAGTCAATGAGCGGCTGTCCAGCTCGGCGTAGGAGTGCATCGGTCACGGCTTCAGCGAAAGGCCGATGGTGATCC
>JABFSC010000720.1 GCA_013140885.1 Deltaproteobacteria bacterium
CCTTAAACGCGCTCCCTTGCAAGACGCCCTCTTGAGTTTCGCGCAAGCGCGCGCCCAACGCTGGCAACAGGAACTCGACAGCATCACCGCCGCCTTGGGGCAAGAGATCGCGGCGCAACAAGCAACGCTGAGCGCGACCGCGGCCGCCATCACGCGCAAAATGCAGCAAGCCTTGAACCCCGTCGAGGCGTTGCAGTTGAGCGTGGGACTCGAAACGGTGGAGATTCGCCGACACACGACCGACTCGCGACGACGGCTCAACGAGGTGAGCGAATTGGTGCTCACGTATGAGCGCAAAGTCGGGCATACCAAACAGCTTGGTGACCGCCTCAACGCGCTCATCGAGAAATACGCGGCGGGCGAGGCCGCTGGCCAACGGTTGCTGGTGTTGTTCGAGCGCTTGCAACGCGAACGCGCGCAATACAACGCGAGGCTGGTGGCACCACTGGACCAGGAACTCCGCACCTTCAACGAGCAACTCTTCACGTTGGAGGATACGCTCTATGAGTTCGATTACACGACCGAGCAACGCCTCGCGCAACTGACAGCCGCGACCGCGAAAGCCCCGCCCTCTCAGACCGAGCAAGTGGAGCAATCCGGCGTCGTGCCGCCCTCCTTGCGCCCCCTGTTCGAGGAACAGAAGAATGCCTTGCGCGACCGACAGCAGACCCTGGCCACGCTTGTGCAAGAACTGACAAAGCTGCTCACCGTCGATCAAGACTACAAGCGGCAGCTCGACGAGAGCCAGGTCTTCGCGCTGACGACGTTATTCTGGGTGCGCAACAACGAACCGTTGAACCTTGAGGTCGTGCGCAATGGCGTCGCGGGGGTGATGTTGTCCGTTCGACGTGGGGTGCTGTTCGCGCTTGAGGAGTGGCGGCGCGGCTCCGTCTTGTTGCGCGGAGGGTGGGGGATACTGGTGTTGGGGCTGGGCGCGTTGGTCCTCACCCCGTGGCTGGCGTACCGCAGTTATCGGCGACTGCGCATGATGATCGTGTCACTGCTCACGAATAGCGCCGAGCACGAGGAGCTGCCCGGCTGGGCGGCGGTGACGCTGATTGTCCTGCGATCGTTGATTTGGCCGGTGTACTTGCTCTTTCTTTCCTGGCTGTATGCCGCCGCGTGGTCCACTGGATCGGGGCAGGAGACCCTGCCTTTCGTCCTGACCTTGCGATTCGTGGCGTTCTTGTTGTGGTTGGGGCTCCTGGGACGCGCGGTGTTCCGGCGCGAAGGCTGGGCACGGCACTACTGGCGCTTGTCCCCAGAGGTGTGTCTGGCGTTCGCGAGAACCTCCGTGATCGCCACGCTTGCGGCGTTTGTCTGTCTGGTGCCACGGTTCGTGTTGGTGCTCACGCCGGGTAGCGCGGACAACGCGGCGGGCAGTGAGGCTCTGGCGCGACTCTTGTTCCTGCTCTTTCAGACCGCGGTGGTCGTCTTGATCGGGGTGATCGGGCGGCGACAGGGACCCCTCGCCGAGGTGATGCGTGGTGGGGAGGGACAGGAACACCACACGCTGTGGCAACTGTGGTCGGGAGTGTACGTCCTGGTGCTGACGGCGCTGGTGACGCTCATCCTGCTGGATGTGGCCGGATACTCGTATGCCTCGCAGTTTCTGTGGTTTCGCATCTTTTGGTCACTCGTGGTGCTGTTCTTGGTGCGCTTGCTTTTCGTGCATGGGCTGCCGTGGATGGTCAATGCCAGCGCGCGGGTGCTGGTCGGCTCGGTCCAGCGGAACTTGTCCTTGGCGGAAGAGCCAGCGGAAGCCGCGCGGTATTTTGGACCGGCTTTTTCGTTGCTGGGGCGTGGGATGGTGAGTCTGACCGCGGTAGTGGGGTTGTTGGAGCTGTGGGGAGTGCCGGTGCGCTGGGTGCTCACCTCGGCCACGCTGTGGCAAGTGCTCACTCGCGGCAGCGTGATCGCGCTGACGGTGGGCGTCACCTTCGTGGTGCTTCGCGCGAGTAGCTTTATTACCAATTCCCTGTTGTCGTCTCCGACGGAGGGGGAAGGGCGTGAGGTGGGACGCAAACTCAAGACGCTGGCGCCACTGGTGCAGACCCTGCTGCGCGTGGGGGTGGTGTTCGCCGCGACACTCATCGTGCTGGAGCAACTGGGGATCGCCACTGGGCCGGTGCTGGCTGGCGCGGGGATCTTCGGCCTCGCCATCGGTTTCGCGTCGCAGTCGTTGATTAAGGATGTCATCAATGGCTTGTTCATCCTGTTCGAGGACAGTTTATCCGTGGGAGATGTGGTCAAGGTGCACGGCATAGACGGACAGGTGGAGAAGTTTACCCTGCGCGCTGTGACCCTGCGGGATTTAGCGGCGAACGTGCATGTGATTCCGAACAGTACCATCGACACCGTGACGAACATGACCAAGGACTATTCCCGCTACGTGCTTGATGTGGGGGTCTCATACAGTGAGAACGTCGACACAGTGATCGCCGTGCTGCGTGAAATTGACGAAGGGATGCGCAAGGATGCGGCCTACGGGAAGGACATGCTTGAGCCGTTGGAAGTCTTGGGACTTGAGCGGTTTGATGATTCCGCCGTGGTGGTGCGTGCCCGTCTGAAAACCCGTCCGGTCCAACAATGGCGTATTGGCCGCGAATTCAATCGTCGCATCAAACAGGTCTTTGATGAACGCGGCATTGAGCTTCCGTTCCCGCAGCAAACGATTCACTGGATCGCGCCGCCGGAGAACGCACCCAAGGTGTCGGGGGCAGTGGTGGAGCGGAAAGAACTGGCCACGCCGTCGAAGGCAGCGGTGATTGGGGAGGTGTAGGTGAGGGCTTGGGACGGATACGAGCGTTCCGCGTTCTATTGAAGGTCGGGCAACTGTTGCGCTACACTTCAGGCTATGCCGATTTTCGATAACACAATCAAAGACATCTTGAGCGAACGGCTTCACGCGCTTGAGGAACATTTCGAGGCGGATGTGGTCTTCTATTACGGGGAGATTCATCCCACGGTTGAGAAATTTTTTCGTGATTGCATTGAGAGATTGCGAGAGACGGAAGAGCAACAGCGCCAAAGACTCGCGATCTTCCTTAACACGCCTGGCGGCAGCGCGGAGACGGTCGAAAAGATGGTGGAGATCGTCCGGTTTCATTACGCGGAGGTGTATTTTGTTATTCCCGACTACGCCATGTCGGCGGGGACGATCTTCCGCATGTCCGGCGATAAAATTTTCATGGATTACTCTTCGTCGCTGGGACCTATCGACCCGCAAGTATTCAATGGAAAGGACTACGTGCCCGCGCTTGGGTATCTCGATCAAGTGGAAAGATTGTTAGAGAAAGCAAAAGATCAAACCCTCACCGAAGCAGAGTTCTTGATTCTTCAGAATCAAGACTTGGCGATGTTGAGTCGATACGAGCAATAGAAGAATCTCACTGTCACCTTGTTGAAGAACTGGTTGGTTGAGTATAAATTCCGCAACTGGCTGAGCCATCGAACGGATCCCGCGAAGAAAGGACACCCCGTTACAAAAGAGGAAAAACTCCAACGAGCTGAAGAAATTGCTAAACTCCTTGGGGATAACAAAACTTGGCATTCTCACGGACGAAACATTAGCCCGAGAATTCTTCAAGCCGCTGTCGGATTAGAAATAGAAGATTACTCCACGGACCTGAAACGCAGGAATCTGATTCGCGCCTACAATGATCTTCTCACTGAGTATGTGCGGAAGAACGAGTTTCCGGTCTTCATTCATAGTAAGTACCTGTTCTAAGGAGTGAACCCTATGGCCATCACAGACCGAGTCACACACACGCTCGAAACGAATCTCAAGGAACTCAATAAGAAAGCGGAGTTTGTGAAGCTCCGCGACTTTTATAAGAGAATGCAAGAGTCCGGAGTGGCCAAGAAGCCGGCGTATTCGCTTCCCCCTCTGGATACGGTGGGCCGGCGGTTTCGCCAGCCCACAACGAGTAAAGCGACAAGGTAACCGCATTTCGTTGTCGGATTCTTGTGTGACGTTGTGAAGGGAGCTGTAACGGCTCCCTTTTTATTTTTTGCCTTGGAGTGAGCATTGATGACCACCACCCCTTCATCGGCATCCCGAACCCACCCATCTTCCCCATTCACGCATCTGCCGTTCTTTTACGGCTGGGTGGTGGTGGGTGTTGCCTTCGTCACGATGGCGATTGGCGTGAATACTCGGACCGCCTTCTCGTTGTTGTTCCCACCGATCCTCGCCGAGTTCGGCTGGGACCGTGGGCAGACGGCAGGTGCTTTTTCCGTCGGCTTTATCGCCGCGATCTGCTCCGCGCCGCTGATTGGGGTGTTAATGGACCGCTTTGGTCCGCGCTTGGTGATTCCGTTTGGCGCGATACTGGTCAGTACCGGCCTGGTGCTCGCCACGTATGTGTCGCAGCCGTGGCATCTTCATCTGACGCTCGGCGTACTTGTCGGTGGCGGGACGATTTTCATGAGTTACGTTGGGCACTCGCTGTTCCTGCCCTACTGGTTCGTGCGCAAACGCGGTCTGGCGATTGGCATCGCGTTCTCCGGCGTTGGGGCTGGTTCCATCATTCTGTTTCCGTGGTTGCAAAGTTACATCCTCCGCGTCGGCTGGCGGCAGGCGTGTTGGGCACTGGCGGTGATCCTCTTGGTGATCGTGATCCCACCCAACCTCTTGTTGCAGCGCCGTCGGCCCGAGGATTTGGGGCTTGCGCCCGATGGCGATCTGGCCTCTGGGTGGAATCCGTCCGCGCATACGCGTGGGGACAATGTGGTTGATCCGGTGTGGGCTGCAACCGACTGGACACTGGCCTTGGCGGTCCGCACCTCGCGGTTCTGGTGGTTGTTCCTGTCGTATTTCGTCAGCCTCTATGCCTGGTACGCCGTGCAGGTGCATCAGACCAAGTATCTGGGGGACATCGGGTTCGCGCCGGGGCTCGCGGCGTATGCGCTGGGGCTGGTGGGGCTCACTGGCAGTGTCGGGCAAATCATCTTGGGGCATCTGTCCGACCGCATTGGTCGCGAGTGGGTGTGGACCATCAGCGCGCTGGGGTTCGCGCTTTGTTATGCGCTGTTGCTGGCGATGCAATGGCATCCCACGCCACTGCTGTTGTATGCGATGATCGCGGCGCAAGGCGTGTTGGGGT
>JABFSC010000232.1 GCA_013140885.1 Deltaproteobacteria bacterium
GCTCGCGGCCCTCAAGGAGTGGGTCGTCTCAGGGAAGGAACCCCCAGCCAGCCACGTGCCACGGTTGCGTGATGGCACGCTGGTCGCGCCGGTCTCGCAAGCGGCGGTCGGCTTCCCGGAGATTCCGGACGTGACGTACACCGGCGTGGTCAGTATTCGGGAACTGTATGACTACGGTCCAGACTTTGACCGCGGCCTTATCAGCGTCGTGCCACCGGCGCCAACTGGCCACGCCTATCCGACATTCGTCCCGAAGGTGGATGCTGATGGAATCGACCTCGCCGGAATCCACCTGCCAGACATTGCCGTCCCGGTGGGGACGTACACGGGGTGGAATCTCTTGACCACGGCACCCAAGGACGAGTGCTCGGCGATGGGGTCATTCATTCCGTTCGCCGCCACGCATGCGCAACGATTAGCGACCAACGACCCGCGTCTTTCGTTGGCGGAACGGTATGTCACACATGCCCAGTATGTCGCCGCAGTCGAAGCCGCGGCGACACGGTTGGTGGTCGAACGGTTGTTGCTGCCCGAAGATGCGGCGGCCTATGTCGAGGCGGCGAGAACCCGTGACCTCGGTTTGCCTACGTGATCCATCATGTTCATGGAACCCACGTGACAAGAGGTGATTTTCTGAAATGACTATCCCGTTTCTGTGTAGCCTGGATGAAGCGGAGCGGAATCCAGGTTCCGCGCGGAGCACCCCGGATTGCGCTCCGCTCCATCCAGGCTACACGGGAGAATCTTTTCCGGAAATCGCCTTATAACCCCAGCACATACGCCGCGACATCGACGACCGCTTGCGCATCCAGCGTGGATGGATAGAGACGGGGCATCTTCGCCGAAGGGTTCTCAATCCAGTTGACCGTGGTGGCGAAATCAAGCCGCGTGCTCAAGCCTTTCAACGACGGAGCAGCACCCCCCTCACCAGTGCTGCCGTGGCACGCCGCGCAGTTCTTGCCATACACATCCTTGCCGCGTCCCGCATCCGGGGCGGTGCTCGCCGCGGCGATCGTGGTAGGTGCCGCTGAGGTCGCGGGCTGTGAGGCCGAAGAGGAGGAGGAAGTCGTGGCCGCCTGCCCGCCCTCTGGCAGCGCGTAGAGCACCACTGACGGCTTGCCGTTTTCCCCGAAGGACAACCGTGACACATTGCCCGAAGTGATTGCCACGTACTGCTTGCCACCAAGCGCATACGTGATCACCCCACCCGCGAGCGCCCCACCGGTCTCCTTCTTGAGGAGCACCTTCCCAGTCGCCGATTCGAACGCGAAGAAATTGCCGCCCATGTCACCCGTGAAGGTAATACCACCCGCGGTCGGCGTGAGACCCGCGACCACTGGGGAGTCGGCATGATACTTCCAGCGAACCTCGCCAGAGTCAGGATCGACCGCGACCACCCACCCAGTCTTGGCCTCATCCCACTCCCACGAGCCCCCCAAGAGAAACTTACCGGGCTGATAGTCCACCTCGTCGGACTTGATGGTGGCGCACCAGTCAACGGAGCCCACCACAATTTGTTTGGTCAGTTGATCGTACGCTGGGCCATTCCACTCCACTCCACCCACCGGTCCAGGACAGGTGTGCACGCCGCGCGCATGCGGGGCTTTGTCGGGTTTCTCGATCGTGGTCACTGGGGTCATAAACGCACGCTTCTGGGTTTCACGATTGACCGCGTAGAGGTACCCATCCTTACTGCCCATGCTCACCATGGGGTGCCCTTTCTTGTTCCAGTACAACATCGGCGCGGCGGCGAGATCGAGGTCCAGCCCGTCGTTTGGTGACATCTGGTGCCACCATTTGAGCGCGCCGGTCCGCGCGTCAAGCACCACCATGCTGTCGGTAAACAGGTTGGCTCCGGGGCGATGGCTCGGCACGAAGTCGGGCGCGGGATTGCCGACCGGCACGAACACTTCGCCGCTCGCCATGTCGAGCGTATAGGTCGTCCAACTGCCGCCACCGCCGTAGCGCGCGCTATCGCGGTTCGTCCAGGTCTCGGCCCCGGTCTCCTTGCCACGTGGAATGGTGTAGAAGCGCCACACCTCGCGCCCAGTCTCCTGCTCGTAGGCCATGATACGCCCACGAATCCCCCAATCGCTCCCAGCCGTCCCGGCGATGAGCAGCCCCTGCCACACTGCGGGGACCGAACTCAGGAATTCTCCCACCGCGGGATCCCCGATCTGCTGCTGCCAGAGGGTCTTGCCGGTCGCCGCGTCGATGGCGAGCAGCCGGGCATCGGGCGTACCGCGAAACAGGCGACCATTCGCGTAGGCCACGCCACGATTGATCTGGAACACATCTTCCTGTTCAGGCTTGTAGACATGACGCCAGCGGACCGTGCAGTTGGTCGCATCGACCGCGATGGTGTCATGCGCGTTGGTCATATAGAGCGTCCCATCGATCTGCACGAGTCCAGCCTGGAATGTTCCAGAATCATCGATTTTTAGGCGGCAGACTTCGGCCAGCGATGCGACATTTTTCGTGTTGATCTGATCGAGCGATGAGTAACGCTGGCCATTGACCGTCCCGTTGTAGCTCATCCAGTTCGTATCGGTCGGACCCGCGGCTTTTGCCATGCTTGAGGTCAGCACCATCATCACGAGTATCAATGCGGGTGACATCCCGCGCGGGACTCTCCTCTGCGACTTCATCCTATTCCCCCTTATTCTGAAATGATTGTCCCCGCCCATCCGCTCGCGCGTGTCGTGGCGACGCAGGCTCTCGGGTGGCCAATTTTAGGACTGTCAGATAGCTGTGATGCTCACATCTGTCGAGGTGGTGCTCTCGACGTGGAGTGGACTCCCAGGTGCCTGTGTGGCCCTCACTCGTAACGGCTCACCAAATCTTCCCCGGATTCAGAATGCCTTTGGGGTCAAAGAGCTGCTTGATCCCTTTCATCAATTCGAGCGCGGCCCCGTGCTCCTGTTGGACATATTTGCGACTGCCGAGGCCAATGCCATGCTCACCTGACGCCGTGCCACCGACCGACAGCACGAACGCGACGATGTCATCTTTCGCCTGCTGCGCCGTGGCCCAGCGTGCGGTGTCGTTGGGGTCCTCGCGCAGCAGCGCATGCAGAATCCCGAGCCCCGCGTGCCCAAAGGTGTGCAACACGACTCCATAACGCTCGGCGATCGCGTAACTCCGTTCCACCACGTCTGGCAGTCGTGAGATGGGAAACCCCATGTCGGTGCGAATGGTCTTGGCGCGCGGATTCAACGCCTGAATCGCGCGGGTCGTGAAATGTCGGACCTCCCACGGATTGCGTCCATCCGGTAAACTGATCAATGTCCCGTCATGTTCCTCACACAGAGTTTTAGCGATGCTGAAAACCTCCGCGACCGATGAGGGAGAACCATGCACTTCAATGAAGAGCGAAGGGTGCTCGGCCAAGCCGAAGCCTTGGAACCGATTGAGCGCGGCGATGGAGCGCCGATCCAAAAATTCAACCGCCGCGAGATCAACTCCGTAGCGCATCATGTCCGCGATAGCGGTGACCGCGGCGTGCTCGGTGGGAAAAGTGAAAGCGCCTTGTTGTCGTCCATGTGGGATTCCAACCAACGAGAGCGTCAGTTCGGTCGCGATGGCCAAGGTGCCTTCGGAGCCCACCACTAACCCAAGCATATGATAGCCGGAAGACGTCTTGCGGCTGCGCGTGCCGATCCGCAGGACCTCGCCAGTCCCCGTGACCACCGTGGCGGCTTTGACGTGATCGCGTGTTCCGCCGTATTTGACCGAATAAATGCCACTGGCATTGTTGGCGACCATGCCGCCAATCGTCGCGACATCGGAGCTGCCACCAGGCGAAGGGGGAAAGAACAGCCCGTGGGGTTTGAGCTGTTCGTTGAGCTGATTGTAAACGATGCCCGGCTGCACGGTGACCTGCAAATCATCGGCATGAACTTCGACAATCGCGGTCATCCGTGACAAGTCCAAGACAATCCCCCCACGGACGGGAATGGGATTGCCTTCCAAGCTCGAGCCCGCGCCGCGTGCGGTGAGCGGCAGGTTCCGGTCGTGCGCGTACCGCACGACGCGACTGACCTCGTCGGTCGTCAATGCCCACACGACCACGTCGGGAGACACGGCAGGACAAGAAGATTCGTCGTGTGCCGCCACTTCCAGATCGGCGGCTTGTGTGGAAACGCGGTCCGCGGCAAGCAATGTGGAGAGATCATCGCTGAGGGACATGGCTCGGAACCTCAGTCGTGCACGGAAGGAATCGTCACAAGCGCCGGGGTACAGGTAATTTGAGCGGCAGGACCACCGAAACGCCCTCGATCTATTCCCGACCCGATCGGACAGTTGCCTGCCACCGGGCAGAGTTCGATGTGATCCGCGGCGATCACATCGTTGCCAAGAAATTCAGGCGCTGTTGTCTGCACGGTGATGGTGAGCAGTCTGCTGTCTGTGGACAGACAAGCAGCACCCGTGGACGTCCCGACAACTGTTGTCGCCGTTTTCATAATGCCGGACCATGGCTTACACCTCCCAGCAAACGGCGGGGTAAATCCTTTCCCCACAAACGAGGTTCCGCCGCCACCGAATCCTCCGCTCACGGCGACGCAAAAATCTGGGATGAGACTTTCCTCCCACACCCACCGCACCCCGTCAGCGACCACAACACTGGGAGCCACAACGCCGGTGTCTATTAACCGTACTTCTCCAATCCTTCCGGCGGTGAGATACACACAGCCGAGCCGCCGCCAAGCCCCACCGTTAATCTGTTGATTGACGGTAAACGTCGCGCGCAACGTGGTGCCGTCGAACACCTGGTATTGCGCGGCCGTTGTGCGAGCCGCCCCCGTGGTCCAGCGAGCCTGTATGCACCAGGAGCCCGTCGTGGTGATGGGGCGTGGAGAAAAGAATCGGGCCGAATCCGCGGTTCCCCCACCTGTAGCCGTCGCGAAGTCCGTACCATAAAAACCCACGCTAGTTGTCGCTTGTATCCACGCTCCCACAAAAGTGGCCGCATTGTCATCGCTATCCAGGACCACCTCACCGTGAGCCTGGACACTGATGCCAACCAGAACGAGGATGATTGCCAATCTGCTACGCCAGTTCATAACGAGACCTCCAGTAATGAGAATGAAGCGCACTATACACTAG
>JABFSC010000027.1 GCA_013140885.1 Deltaproteobacteria bacterium
TGCGGCCAAATTTTTCCAGCGCGGTCCCAATGATCTTTTCCCCACCAGCGACACTGGCGACGGAATCATAATTCGCCACCGCCGCTCCTCCCGCCGCCGTGATTTCCGCGACCACTTTTTCAGCCGGTGTCGTGTCGTGTCCTTCACCCGTCGAGCTGACGCCGATATCGTTCACGACTACTTTCGCGCCTTCCTTCGCCAGCAACAAGGCAATGCCACGGCCAATGCCACCACCAGCGCCAGTCACCACGGCCACTTTATCCTTGAGCATCATAACTCCGGTCTCCTGTTTTTCCCGACAGCCTGTAGCCCTGAAGCCTGTGGCCTCACGCTACTTCCGCTCTTCCATCGTCAACGCTCCAGAGGGACACATCTTGATCGTCTGTTTGATCGCCGCCACATCGGATCCGTCCACGTTGATCCACGGGTTCTGGTTGGGATTGAACACTCGCGGCAACCCTTGCACGCACTTACCCGCGTGAATACAGACTTTCTCGTCATAACGAACGGTGACTTTGTCATTCTTGAATTCTTGCATACGATTCTCCCGTGAATGTGATTTCCTGAAATGAATATCCCGTTTCTGTGTAGCCTGGATGAAGCGGAGCGGAATCCAGGTTTCGCGCAGGACACCCCGGATTCCGCTGGGCTCCATCCGGACTACACGAGACTACGCTCATAGCCCACTTTTCTAATCCAAATCCTAAATCCCAACGCCCATATCCCTTTTCACGGTTGCCCCAGCACCGCCACGCAGGACACCGCGCCGGGACCACCAACGTTATGCACGAGCCCCATCTTGGGGTCCTTCACCTGTCGCGGACCGCCTTGCCCGCGCAGTTGAGTGACAATTTCGTAGACCATGCGCACGCCACTGGCACCAATCGGATGGCCGAATGACTTGAGTCCACCACTAGGATTAACGGGGATGTCACCAGTGAGCGCGGTCCGCCCTTCCTCGATCAGCTTGGCCCCCTCGCCTTTCTTAGCGAATCCCAAATCCTCGTAGTTGGTGATTTCCGTCCACGTGAAGCAATCATGCACTTCGGCGACATCAATTTCCTTGAGTGGGTTTTTAATGCCAGCCATCGCATACGCCTGTGCCGATGCCTGTTGTGTGGATCGGAAGCCCAAATAGTCAAAATTTGGGTCCATGAACGGGCGACCAGAAGTCACGGAGAGTCCGACGCCTTTCACGAGGATGTAATCGTCCCGATATTTCTTGGCGAGATCGGCACGACAGACAATGACCGCGGCGGCCCCGTCCGTCGTCGGACAGCAATCGAACAGGCCAAAAGGATAGGCGATGATCGGCGCGGTCATCACCTCCTCGACCGTCACTTTCTTCTGCATGTGGGCTTTGGGGTTGAGCGAGCCGTTGTAGTGATTCTTGACCGAGACTTTCGCCAACGTCTCCCGCGTCATACCGAAGGTGTGCATGTAGCGAGTCGCCGCGAGCGCGAAGAGACCTGGCGCGGTGGAGCCATCGTTGTGGTAGGGATGCACACCCTCACGCGCTAACCCACGACCCGGACGGTCCTTATACTTCTCGACCCCCAGCACCAACGCCGTGTCATAGACCCCGGACGCGACCGCCAGGACGGCATGGCGAAAAGCATCGGTGCCCGTCGCGCAAAAATTCTCCACGCGCGAGATGGGTTTGTCATAGAGGCGTAGCGCGTCACCGAGTGAGACGGCGGCTTTGCCATGCCCCTGCGCTGGCGAATAGGTGCCGAGCCAGGCGGCCTCGATTTCATCGGGCGTGATCTTCGCGTCGTTGAAGGCCGCGAAGGCCGCTTCGACCGCCATCTCTTCGTAGCCTTGGTCGAAATTGTCGCCAAACTTGATACACCCAACCCCGATCACCGCGACTTGGTCTTTTATTGAATGGGCCATTGCTGCCTCCTTTTTGGTTACGCGCTCACGTTCTCTAAAAAGACTTGAATGCCCTTGATCGCCAGGGAGAATTTTTCGTAATCGACGGATTTCCGCAGAAACCGGGTCACTCCCAGCGCATAGCCACGAGACTTCTCCTCCTGACTCTGCGAGGTGGTGAGGATAATGATCGGAATCCCCTGGAGGGCTTTGTCCGCGCGGATCTGCTGGAGCACGGTCAACCCATCAACCTTGGGTAGGTTGAGGTCCAGGAGAATCAGGATGGGCCGCGGCGAGGTTGCTTCAGCTTGGTATTGATTACGATGGTACAGATAGTCGAGACACTCTTCCCCATCGCGAACGACAAACAGAGGGTGGGGAATCTTATGCTGCGTCCACGCGCGTTTCGTGGCCACGATGTCATGTTCCGTGTCCTCCACGAGAAGAACAGGTGATGATGCTTCACTCATACAATCTCCTTATCAGGTGCTACAGGTAAGGTCAGCCAGAACGTACTGCCACGATCAACCGTGCTCTCGACACGGATGGTTCCCCCCAATTTTCCCACCGCTTTTTTCACGATCGCCAACCCGATCCCAGTCCCCTCGAACTCCTGTGTCGTATGCAGCCGCTGGAACATGCGAAAGATGCGCTCATGATATTGGGGGTTCATCCCAATACCGTTATCCCGCACGAAAATCTCGTAGTGCATGTCACCGAGGGGCCGCCATCCAAGCCAGACCCGCTTTGGCGACGCGCGGTTGAATTTCACCGCGTTCAAGATCAAGTTCTGAAAAATCTGCCAGAGCAGGGTCCGCTCGGTGGTTACCGTAGGCCAAGCAGAGGGCTTGTCGATCACGACGTTCGCCGGCAACGACAGAGCGGCGACCACCTCGTGGAGCAAGGCTCCGAGATCAAGGGGGACGTGAGGCCGGTCCTTACTCCCAACCTGGGAAAGGGCAAGCAAGTCATTGACGAGGGCTTCACTCTGCCGGACCGCTCGCGACAACCCCTCCAGGTAGGTTTTCTGTTCCCCACTCACCACCTTGACCAAGTCGTGTTGGAGAAACGTGACGTAGTTGTGAATCGCGCGTAGCGGGGTCTTGAGGTCGTGCGAGGCCGCGTAGGCGTATTCGGCCAACTCGACGTTGGCCGCCTCAAGCGCGACGGCTTTGCGCGCCAGGTCCTTATGGGCTCGGTGCAAGGCATCTTCGGCCTCCTTGCGCGTCGTCACATCACGGACGATCATCAGCACTTCCGCCGGGGCACTCACCACCACACGGGCTTCGTAGGAACGCGGTGGCGCGGTGCGGGTTTGCGTGTATTCAAAGGATTGGGTTTCGTTGGTCGTGAGGGCCGCTCGCATACAAGACTGCAATTGCCCCGCGACGGACGGTGGCAAAACCGCGGTGATCGGTTTGCCGATGAACTCATCGGCCGCGAGGGGCACCTCTGGACTTTTTCCCGCCTTATAGTTGATCACCACCCCGTCGCTGTCGATGCGAAAGAGCCAATCGGGCAAGGCATCAATGAGGGCGCGATTGGTGGCATGGCTACTGCGCAGGGCTTGGTCCATCGTATGGCGGTACAGCGCCATTTCGATGGCGGCTTGCAACTCACGGATCGTAAAGGGTTTCAACAGGTAGGCAACGGGCTCGGTGAGCTTTGTCCGTCGCACGGTCTCTTCGTCAGCGTATGCCGTGAGGTAGACGATCGGAATGCGAAACTCCGTCCAGATCCGGCGCGCGGCTTCGATCCCATCCATCTTCCCCGCTAAATGAATATCCATCAATACTAACTCCGGACGGACCTCGGCCACTCGCTGAATCGCCGCTTCCCCGGACGCGACCGTGATCGGCACAGCGTACCCCAATTGTTGCAACTGCAACTGGAGGTCTTTCGCGAGGACCCGTTCGTCTCCCACAACCAAGATATTCCTAGTCGCCATAGGTTCCGCTCCGCTTATGGAAGAGTTCTCCCCATTATCGAGCAGGCCGACATTTCCAGTAATAGTGGTGCATGCTGGGCCCTTCTTTGCGACGACGGAGGGTGAGTACCACCGGGTCGCCAATACGCACGTCTTCGGGATCGACATCGGTCATCTGGAGATACAGTCGTCCGCCCTGCTCGACATCGACCACACTCATAATGGTCGGAGAGTCCGCGGCTCCATAGAGATGGTCACGCGTGAACGTGAACACCGATCCGGTGCGTTCGAGCGCGATTTCCTGAAGTGAGTCGTGGTTCTTACACGAGATGCACACCCGCGCGATGGGATACTGGCGGGTGCCGCAGTGCAAGCATTGCGTGCCATACAACCGCATGTTCTGCTTTTCTTCTTTCGCGAGGAAGACGTTGGAGAGGTCGGCCCCATCTTCGTTCTCAGCGCAATAGGTTCGCATCTTTTTGTAGATTTGATACGAAGGATAGAGCCGTTTTTCACTGAGGTGATCGGAGACTGCGCGTGACACCGGACGTTTTTTGATCTCTTTCGTGACTCGCAGCAGCACGCCATCCGCGCCTTCACCGTAACTCAAGAGCAATAGTTGATCGCCAGGCTTCGCGGTTTCCAAAGCGGCGGCGAGTAGCAGGAAGGGTGCCGCGCTGCCGCAGGCACCCACTTCTTGAAACAACGGATTCTGGATTTGCGCGTCTTGGAAGCCCAGTTTCTTCGCGACATTAATATGCGCGCGACCATCGGGAGAGGGCACGATGATCTTGGCGCACTCTGGAGCCTGAACGCCATATTTCTTCAAGACGGCCTGTCCGACGGCGACCAGATTCGCCTGATAGCCACGTTCCGTACTAAAGCGAGACGATTGGGTCTGGATAAAGCTATCAGTATCGCGTCGCCATTCATCCAGGAAATCATCCGAGCGAGACACCGCGCCGATGATTTCCGCGATAACGCCTTCACGCCCCAACATGATGGCGCTTCCGGCATCCCCAAACCATTCCTCTTCATTCCCTTCGGGTTGACCATCGCGCACGTCGCCAGCGGCGATGACAACACGAGACAATCGTCCGCTCTTCAGCGCATCGACTCCAGCACGAAGCGCCGAAGTCGCGGACCGGAGGCCGCCGCTAAAATCCGCCGACTCACATTCAGCGGCAAGGTCACACGCCGCCACCATCAAGCTGGCCGAAGAGCGTTGCCAAAAGGGTGCGGACGTCGAAGCGAAGTACAACCCATCAATACCGGCTTTGTCCTGCTCTTCGAT
>JABFSC010000743.1 GCA_013140885.1 Deltaproteobacteria bacterium
ACCAACGGCTGCGGATGTGGAGTGCCGCGTGTAGCACCGGCGAAGAAGCCTACAGCCTGGCCATGACCCTTGCCCAGACGGTGCCGAACCTCCAGAACTGGCAGTATCTGATCCTCGCCACCGATATTAACCCCAACGTCATCCATCGTGCCAAAGCTGGGGTCTATAGTTCCTGGTCGTTTCGTGGAACCTCACCAGAAGTGCGCTCGCGGTATTTCCGTCCCATAGCGAAGGGGCAGTTCGCACTCCAGTCAGACATAAGAAGGATGGTGACCTTTGCCGAGGCCAATCTCGTCAGTCCCGACCCTATTTCTAACAGCGGGCTGATGGACATCATTTTTTGTCGCAATGTCCTCTTCTATTTTTCTCCGGACCGCGTCAAACGCGTGCTCGAACGTTTCTACGAGACGCTCGTCGATGGCGGCTGGTTGATTGTCAGTCCGGTCGAAACCACCTATCTGACCGATCTGCCGTTCGTGCCGGTGTTGATTGATGGGACGACGGTCTACCGCAAGGATGTGCTCAACCCCAGGAAATCAGTGGTGTGGCCTGTGTCAGCCCCGGTTGTTGTCCCACCCGCGCTCCCAGTGTCTCAACCAGTGCCGCCGGTGGGAGAGATCCCCTCGTTCTTTGTGGTCCCCGTGCCGCCGACGGCACTGAACGATGCGCCAGCGCTTCAAGAACCGGTTGCTCTGGCGCCGGTGTCGTCAGTGGTGGACGAAGAACCAGCGTCAACGCTCTCTCCCTACGAACAGGCGCGGCGGTCGTATGAGCAAGGGCAGTATGAGCACGTCATTACGGCCTTGCTGCCGCTGTGCCGCGCGCTGGACATGGCGGGGGCGCCGACGGCGGACACCATTCAGCAGCTCACGTTGTTAGCGCGGGCGTATGCCAACCAAGGACAGTTGGTTGAAGCCCAGACCTGGTGCGAGAAAGCGCTGCGCGCCGATCAATTTAATCCCAGCCTTCATTACCTGCTGGCCACCGTGCTGTTGGAACAGGAACGGGTGACGGAGGCGACGCGAGCCTTGCAAAAGGCCCTGTATGCCGATCCGAATTTTGTCTTGGCCCACTTCGCGCTGGGCAATCTGCTCCACCAACAGCGACGCTATGCCGATGCGAAACGCTATCTCACCAGCGCGCTCACGATTTTACGTCGCACCCCAATGGAGGACATCCTGCCGGAATCCGAAGGACTCACGGCGGGGCGCCTCACCACGCTCGTCAATTCGATGCTCGGAGGTAATCGTTCATGAGTACACTTGCGAATCAACCCACGGCCGCGGAGCTGCTCACCGTGGAACAGCAACAGCAACTGCTCCAGACGCGGGCCCGTTTGCTCGCGCGCCCTCGAACCAAACGGACCGATACCGACGGGGCCACGTTCCAAGTGGTCGAATTTCTGATCGGCACCGACCACTATGCGCTCGATGCCGCAGTGCTGCGCGAAGTCTCGCAGATGAAGGAGATCACCCGTATTCCCGGTACCCCACCCCACGTGGTGGGGGTGATGAACGTCCGCGGACTCATGATCGCCCTGATTGACTTACGCCTGCTCCTGGGGCTTCCGCGCGAGACCGCCACGGAGCAACACCGGGTACTCATTATTCATTCACAGGGGAAAGAGGCGGGGATTCTGACTGATGGCACCCTCGGCATGCGTGCCCTGCCCCTAGACACCATCCATCCCGTGCCACCGATGGTGATGGAAACCCGAGCCGCCTATCTACGCGGGATCACCAGCGAACAACTCGTGATTCTTGACCCGGATAAGATTCTCTTTGGCGCATCGGGGAGTCCGATCAAAGGAGGGGCAACGATGTGACCCACACTCCCCACGCTCGCAGCAAAGAAACGCGCAATGGATAACCACTAACCGAAAGACTCTCCACAAAAGAAGGAGCTTATCATGCGAAAATTTATGGATATGTTTCGTGATCGCCTGGACAACTTGCCGTTAGCGAAGAAGTTATTCCTGTTGTCCGGTATTTTTACTCTTATTATCGTCTTCCTGGCCTGGGGACGATTCTCCTATCAGAAAAATGCAAGTGTCGACTTTGCCAAGAAGGAACTGGCGGGAGTGATGTACTACGTGCCAATCCGCTCTCTCGTACAGCACCTGCAACAGCACCGCGGATTATCGGCAGCAGCGCTATCCTCAAGCGTAGCAGCGGATACCAAAGAGAAGCGCCTGGCGAAACAGCAGGAGATTGAAGCCGATCTGCGGATGGTTGAGGAGACCCATACGAAATACATGGGCGTCCTCGGCGACGCTGGCGAAGCGCTCGACAAGTCATGGGCAAGTTATAAACAGCGTATTCAGGACCTGCTCAGAGACGTTTCTAATCTGTCCGCCGATGAAAGCACCAAACGCCATACGGCTATTCTCAAAGACCTCGTGGATTCCTTCGTAACAGAAGTCGGGGATGCCTCGAACATTACACTGGATCCGCAACTTCCAACGTACTATCTGGGTGTCGTCTTTATCCCTGAGGTCTTGCGACTCAGCGAAGAGCTTGGTCAGTCACGAGTTGAGGGGACCGTGGTCCTCGGCCGCGTTCCTCGCACCGTCACAGAAGAAGAAAAAGCAAGATTTTTCCGCCACCAAATTCTCATTGAACAGAGGAAAAATCTTGTCGTCGACGCCTTAGCCAAGATGTATCAGAACGCCCCCGGAAAACGCGAGGGACTCTTCAAGTATGAGCAAGCGGCGACACAAGCAATTACTGAGATGACCGAAAAGATTTCGCAGCAGTTTTTGACTGGTGCTTTGGATATGGGGGCAGTGGAATTCTTCGACTGGACCACGCAGAGAATCAACTCAGTATTCGAGCTGTACGATAAGTCCGTGCCGACTCTAGAAGAGCTCCTGCACGACCGCGTGTCGAAGGATTATAAGACCCTGGGACAACTGCTTGTGTTCGCTGTAGTCGGAATCGGACTCGCGCTGCTGTTAGCACGTTTTATCACCCGTGCCATCGTCGGACCGATGCATGAGGTATCCGAGGTGGCGCAACGCTTGGCGGTGGGCGACACGACGGTGAAGCTCCAGAATGTCCACCGACAGGATGAAATTGGCGAATTGGAACAGTCCTTCGACAAAATGATCAAGTCTTTCCAAGGGATGGCCCGTGTCGCTGAACAAGTCGCCGAAGGCGACCTCACGGTCAATGTGACGCCACAGTCGAGCAAGGATGTCTTAGGCAATGCGTTGGCCAAGATGGTGAAAGGGTTACGGGAATTGACGACACAAATTACGGAAAGCGTGAGTTCTCTGGCGTCAGCCACCAATGAGATTCTCGCGTCCATTTCCCAAGTGGCGGCCGGTTCCGCTGAAACCTCCGCGGCAGTCACAGAAACAGCCACGACCGTGGAAGAACTCAAACAGACCATTTTTGCCGCCAGCCAAAAAGCGAAGAACGTCGCCGATAGTTCGCAGACTGCCGTGATTGTTTCCCAGGGTGGAGAAAAAGCGGTCGGCGAAGCCATTGACCGCATGACTAAAATTCGTGAACAAATGGAGTCGATCGCTGACAGTGTCATTAAGCTAGGCGATCACAGCCGTGCGATCGGGGAAATCATCGCCTCGGTGACCGACCTCGCCGACCAGTCCAACCTGTTAGCGTTGAACGCGGCGGTGGAAGCGGCCCGTGCTGGCGAGCAAGGCAAAGGGTTCGCCGTGGTGGCGCAGGAAGTGAAAATCCTCGCCGAACAGTCCAAGCAAGCGACCGCGCAAGTCCGGACTCTCCTCAGCGATATTCAGAACGCCACCAGCGTGGCCGTGCTCGTGACCGAGCAAGGGACGAAGGCGGTGGAAGCGGGCGTGAGTCAGTCGGTGGAGGCGGGCAGTTCGATCCGCCAACTCGCCAAGAACATCGCCGAAGCCGCGCAATCGGTCGTGCAGATTGCCGCCGCCAGCCAGCAACAATTGGTTGGTATGGATCAAGTGGTGAGCGCGGTCGATAGCATTAAAGAAGCCAGCACCCAGAATGTGGACACCATGGGCCAGATGGAGAGCGCCGCGCAACAGCTCGCCATCGCCGGTTCGCAACTGCAAGACCTGATGGGGCGCTATAAATTGACCAATGGAGCGGCCGCGTAGGACTAACCACGGGGCGCTCCCGAGCGGAGCGCCCTTTTAGGAGGGATAACCAATGAAAGATCACGTTCGGCGCGCGGTCGCCTATATCGTGCTCCGACTCAACTCAGATAACGGGGTCGCTTCCGTCCACGATCATTCGATGTCCAAAGCGTTTCGTTACGATGCGGAAGTAGCACCAACCAAAACCAAGATTTCCTTTGTCGAGCCCGAGACGGGTGGAAAAATTAGTGGACTTGGGGGGGCCGGCATCTTCACCGTCACCGATGAAGCCACTGGCAAGAAAGTGAGCCTCAAGCTGAAACCCCCCATGTTCGATGGTTTCGATTATGGCTCGACCAAGCCCTTTTCTGGGACCTGCGATGGCAAGCTCGTCTCTATCAAGGATGGCGAACATGGCAAGGATTTTCAGTACAGCGGTGGATGAGACCGGGCAGGAGTCTGAGGAGTCTAGGAGTCTGAGACTCTTAGACTCTCAAGACTCCTAGACTCTTAGACTCTCAAGACTCCTAGACTCTTAGACTCTCAAGACTCTCAGACTGGATAGACGGCGATGATGGAGTATCCGACATGGACAAAACAATGAATCAACAGGCGAATGACCTTCTTGTGACATTCCGCGCAGAAGCAGAGGAACGACTCACGGTAATCACCGATACCCTCCGTCGTCTGCAAACCACACCCCAGCCGGAGCTCCACTTCTCTCTGTTAGGGGAAGTGTTCGGCAACATCCAGAGCTTGCGCGGCGCGGCGTCCACCGTCGAACAGCCGGACATCGAAGCGATTACGCAATCCCTAGAGGACATCTTCGCGCGGCTGCGTCATGACGATATGCGACTCGCGTCCGACGCATACCCGATAATAGAGCAGTCCCTGACCACCGCGCTCAACGTGGTCAGATCCCCAACCGGTCGCTATTCGACTTCCGTCTCCGATGCCGTTGAAGCGCTGATGCGCCTCGCTGACGAAGGGGAGGAGCAGGGGTTGGTGA
>JABFSC010000229.1 GCA_013140885.1 Deltaproteobacteria bacterium
GGGTATGCGGTGACGCCCATTGAGGTGGATGCCTCCGGTACGTGGATCCCCCAGGTGCGTGACACCGACGTCGTCTTCATCGCGCTGCACGGTAAGCTTGGTGAAGACGGAACGGTGCAAGGGGTCCTCGAATTGCTTGGTGTTTCCTACACCGGCTCTGGCGTGCTCGCGAGCGCGTTGGCGATGAACAAGCCGATGGCCAAGCGTGTCTGGCAGGTGTACGGATTGCCGACCCCCGCGTGGCAGGTGATCGAGAAAGCGCAGCCTGTCGCCCTGACGTTGCCTTACCCCGTGGTGGTCAAACCGAGTACCGAGGGATCAAGTGTCGGCGTGACCATCGTGCGGTCGGCGGAGACCTTGGCTCCCGCGTTAGCCGAAGCCTGGCGGTTTGATCCCCAGGCGCTTGTCGAAACCTATATTCCTGGGAAAGAGGTCACCGTCGGAATTCTTGGTGATCAGGCCCTGGGTGCGATGGAAGTGATCGCCAAGGGGGAATTTCACTCCTACGACGTGAAGTATACCGCTGGCCGCGAGGAATTCATTCTGCCCGCGCCGTTGTCACCACCGGTGTATGAACGTGTGTTGCAGGTTGCCCTTGGCGCGCATCAGGCGCTGGAATGTCACGGCTACAGTCGGGTGGATACGCGGGTCACCGAGCAGGGAGAAGTCTTCTTATTGGAAGTGAATTCCTTGCCAGGATTTACTGGGCTGAGTTACCTGCCGCGCATCGCCGCGCATACGGGGCTGGATTATGGTGATCTGGTCGAAGCGATTTTGCAGCGGGCCACGTTGCATATTCACAGGAGTACCCGATGAATGCGCTCTCCCTTCCCGGCGCGGTGACGAATTGGTGGCGAGGTGCGGACCGACGCGCGAATCGCCGGACCACGGATATCCCCCCGACACGGCGGCGTGGGACCAGGCTCCTGCTGATAGTGTTGCTCAGCGGGATGATATGGGGGGCGCCATCGGGCTGGGTGCTATTCCAGCAGTACGTCCTTGCCAATTCCTACTTCGCGGTGACGGATATCGCTATTGAGGCGGAAGCGCCGTTCTCGCCAGAGGACATTCTTACCCAGAGCGGCTTGACTCGTGGCATGAGCGTGTGGGCGATTGACCCCCAACAAGTTGAGGAGCGCTTGCTCGCTGTCTCTGGGATTCGCGCCGCGCGGGTCCAGCGCGAGTTCCCACAGCGAGTAACGATTCACGTGCAAACCCGTCGCCCGCTGGTGGTGATCGCCCATCCGACTGTGACCTATCTTGATGATAGTGGTGTGGTTTTTACATTGCCAACTCAGCAACCTGATCTAGATTTACCTTACGTCACTGGTCTGGCGGACGTGGCGCTTGACTCGGCTCCGGCGCGTGCCGCGTTGGCGGGTGTCAAGTCACTCCTCCCGCTCACCACGGTGTGGGCGGAAACCCTGTCGGAGATTCATTGGGACCAGCAGCGGGGCTATACGTTGTTTCTGGCGCATCGCCATCTCACGATTCGGTTAGGGTGGGAGACGGCACCGGAAAAGTTCGCGCAGGTTGGAGCGGTGCTGGCACGCCTCCCCGTTGGTGAGGGGTTGGCCGCCGTGCTCGATGCGCGGTTTGTGAACCAGGTAGTCGTGCGACCATATCTGGACGATCAAAGCGGCGGCGTGCGGACGCCTGCCCGTCCACTCTAGGGGAACACTATGTCTAAGGAAAATGCGCTGTTAGTGAGCCTTGATATCGGGACGTATAAGACGGCGGTCATCGTCGCCGAAGCGACTCCTGACGGGATTGAGGTGATCGGCATTGGCACGGCGCTCTCGCAAGGTGGGCTGCGCAAAGGGCTGATTATTAACGTCGAGACCACCGTGCACGCGATCCGCAAAGCGGTGGAGGAAGCGCAACTTGGCGCGAGTTGCGAGATTCACAACGTCTGCGCGGCGGTGACGGGCGGCCATGCCGGAGGAATCACGAGTCAGGGGATGGTGGCCGTGAAAGGCGAGGAAGTGTCCCCCGCGGATGTGGCGAGTGTGATCGAGGTCGCGCGCACGGTGGCCTTGCCGACGGAATGTGAAATTTTGCATGTGCTCCCGCAAGAGTTTCTCGTGGATGGTCAGGAACGTGGCCGCAGGCCGGTGGGAACGTCGGGGGTGCGGCTGGAAGGCAGCGTGCACCTCGTGACCGTGGCGAATGGCGCGCTTGATGGTATCCGCCGTTGCTGTGAACGAGCCGGGCTGCATGTGAATCATATCCAATTCGCGCCGTTGGCGGCCGCCGAAGCGGTGTTGACACCAGAAGAACAAGAGATGGGAGTCCTCTTGGTGGATATTGGTGCTGGGACGACGGGTCTCGCTCTTTTTAGTCGTGGGGCGGTCGTGCACACGGCGGTCCTGCCCGTGGGCGGATACAACATGACGAATGATCTGGCGATCGGCATGCGCATCCCGATCGCGGAAGCCGAAAAAATGAAGCAACGGCACGGGTGCGCTCTTGGCGACCTAATCACCCCTGGTGAGATGGTGGAAATGCCCAAAGTCGGTGGGCGTGATCCCTCGCCGGTGCCGCGCCGTCGCTTGAGCGATATTATCGAACCCCGCGCGGAAGAGATTCTGACGCTGGCCAGGGAACAGTGCGAGGCGGTGGAGATGCTCGGCAGACTGGGAGCTGGGGTGGTCCTGACTGGTGGTGGCGCCATTACCGAAGGGATGGTGGAATTAGCCGAGCGTGTGTTCAAGCTGCCAGTCCGGCGCGGAGTGCCGCGCTTCCTGGGGAGCCTGGTGGATGCGGTGAATGGTCCCATGTACGCGACGGCGGTGGGCCTGGTGCTGCATGAGAGCCAGCAGCCACACTTGAATGGCGTGGTCCACCATCGGGAAGGACCACGCTGGGGACGGATGCGAGAACGAGTAGTTGAATGGTTTCGGGAATTTTTCTAACGGCGATGGCCTCCTATGGGGGGGGCATTTTGCATGAGGAGGTGTGAGATGATCGAATTTGTTGAAGTCACTGGAAATAAAGCGCAGATCCGGATTGTCGGGGTGGGAGGTGCCGGCGGGAACGCCGTCAACACCATGATCTCGTCCGGTCTGGCGGGAGTCGATTTCATCGCGGCAAACACCGATGCGCAGGCCCTGCGGGTCAATTTAGCCCCGACGAAAATCCAGTTAGGCGGCGAGTTGACCAAGGGGCTTGGGGCCGGCGCGAACCCGGAAATCGGACGCCGCTCGACTCTGGAGAGTGAAGAAGAAATTCGCAATCTGCTTGTTGGCGCGGACATGGTCTTCGTGACTGGTGGGCTCGGTGGTGGGACTGGAACTGGTGGCGCGCCCGTGGTGGCGCGGATCGCCAAGGAAATTGGCGCGCTAACGGTGGGCGTGGTGTCGAAGCCCTTTTTGTTCGAGGGGAAGAAGCGCATGCGCCAAGCGGAAGAGGGCTTGCGGGAACTGAAAGCCAACGTGGACACGTTGATTTCGATTCCGAATCAACGCTTGTTGGCGGTGGCCAGTCGCAGTCAGCCGCTCCTGGAAGCGTTTCGCAAAGCGGATGAAGTGTTGCTGCAAGCCGTGCGAGGAATTTCCGACCTCATTACCGTGCACGGCTTGATTAACCTCGACTTCGCCGACGTGCGCACGATCATGTCCGAGATGGGCATGGCGATCATGGGGGCGGCGACGGCGAATGGTGAAGGACGCGCCGAGGAAGCGGCCCGGCGCGCGATCGCGAGCCCGCTCTTGGAAGATATTTCCATTCGCGGGGCGCGAGGCGTCTTGATTAACATCACTGGTGGTGAAGGACTCACGTTACACGAGGTCAATGAGGCGGCCACGCTGATTCAGGAAGAGGCCGACGAGGATGCCAACATCATCTTCGGAGCTGTGATCGACGAGTCGTTGGGAGACGAGTTGCGCATTACGGTGATCGCCACGGGGTTTGGCGAGGTGGAAGCGTTACAGGCTCCACCCGTCAGCAAGTCGCCGCTCAGTGCGCTCCGCAGTGGTGCGGGCTTCCGTTCTCATCCGGCTCCAGGGGCTCCACGGAAAGTGGTCCACATGGGATCGGTGGATGATCTTGATGTCCCGACCTGGCAACGGAAACGCCAAGCCGAAGGTTCATCTGACCACACCTCCCCCGCTGCCTCGGCGGGGGATGACAAGTACGACATTCCCGCCTTCTTACGCAAGCATGCGAATTAAGCGGCGGCGGGACTGGTGTGAAACCCAGTCTCGCTGCTGACTTGCATGACTGTCTGAAAAGTCGCGACGGTTGACTCCTGGAGTGCCCCCTCCTTTCGCGGATGGCGACGAGCGGGTACTGGTGAGGGCATGTGGTTGACTACTGAACGTGCCCGCCAGCGTCTTGCCCAAGAAAAACGATTGTTTGTCTCGAACAGTGAAGGCGAGATTCCCGTCTGTCTGATTTACCCCAATCGCTATCCAGTCGGGATGGCGAATCTGGGGTTTCAAGCCGCCTATCGCATCTTGTCGCAAGACCCGCGCTGTCGCTGTGAACGGGCATTTCTTCCTGAAGCCGATGAAGCCGAAGCCCTCGGACGCGCGACCGCGCCATTGGCGTCCTTGGAAAGCCAACGACCGTTACCAGACTTCGAACTTCTCGCGTTCTCGCTGTCCTTCGAGACCGACTATCTCCATATCCTCGACATCCTCGCCGCCGCGCATATTCCGTTGCTTGCGCGGGACCGCGAGGAGCATCACCCCCTGATTATCGCCGGTGGTCCCGCCACGTTTCTCAATCCCGAACCGGTGGCGGACTTCATTGATCTGTTTCTGATTGGCGAAGCGGAGGAAATGCTCCCGGAGTTTCTCGAACTCTACGCCGCCGTGCGGACTGCTAAACTCAGCCGCGCGGAGAAACTCCATAGACTGAGCGCCGTTGAAGGCGCGTATCTGCCGACGCTCTTCGCGCCGCAATATGACGACGAGGGGCGGATTGTCCGTGTCGAGCACAGTGGGGGAGGGCGGCCCCACGTGAAGCGGCGCTTGATTCAGGACTTGGATGCCTACCCGACGACTTCGCAGATTCTCACGCCGGAAGCGGTGTTTGGCGATATGTATCTGAT
>JABFSC010000280.1 GCA_013140885.1 Deltaproteobacteria bacterium
GTTCGTGATCGTTCAATCCGGGACAACGATCTCAATGATTGTGCAAAAGACATACGGGAGTCTGACCCCTCTCGCGGTTGATCTGGTGAAAGAATTTAATCCGACAGTCCAGAATCTTGACCAAATCCACGCGGGGGAAAAGATTTGGCTCCCTCCGTTAACCCGCGAGACCTTGTTACGAAAAGATGCCGATGGCTCGTCGCGGTTGATAGTTGGATCGTTTGGTTCTTTGTTGGAAGCCGAACAGTTCCAACAAAAAGTGAAGGACCGCGGATTCACGGTGAAGGTTTCGCCGCAGAAAATCTCGGCAAGAATTTCCCTTTATCGGGTGGAGATCGAAGGCTTGCAGGAGCTTGCTGCAATTGATCGTGCTTGGGATTTGGTCGATATCCGTGGTGTCTCCGCTGAACCGTAAAGCTAGAAGAATGAGGAGAAGCGGAAGGGAAACGATGAAACGGGGGAGATGTTGGTTATGGGTGGTGGTTTTTGTCCTGATCGGAAGAGCGAGCGCTGAAGCGCGCTTGGCGAGCCAACTCTCTTTGTCGGTTGGCGAGGAATATACCGATAATGTGTTCTTTTCCGCGCAGAAGCAGCACGATTTGATCACGGTAGTGACTCCAACGCTCAGCCTCATATACCAACCCTCCGCGACTTCTGGATCGAGATTTACTGTTGATATCAATGCACCCGCCGAAATATTTGCCCGCCATAGTGAACTCAATAACATCGGTGACCGTCTTTCACTGCGAGCTCGGTTCTCTTACCCATACTCACGGCGGCTGTCGTTCGAGTTCACCGAATGTCTAGGGCGATTAGGACAGGCGCGTAATGGAGGAATCGGAGATGTGAGGAGAGACGAAGGTTCTGGCAGTGGAGGAGGGAGTGGTAGCTCAGGTGGTTTCGGAGGTGGCAGAGGACAGGGACAATCGGGTGGATGTGGTGGGGGTGGCGGATTTGGTGGCGGTGAGAGCGGTAGCTCTCAGTCTTTAGGGAATGAAGGGGAATTGGTCACAAGCGGGGAACTCCTGGAGAACAATTTTGAAGCTTCTGGCCGCTTTCTCACCACGCCTAATCTCAGCCTTCGTGGAATGTATGAATGGCGATACGTTTCCTTTATAGACACTGGCGGAAGAGAAACGTCACATGCGGGGGAGTTTGAAGCAACGTACAGCAGATGGCGGCAGCACAACTTGCGGGCGCGATATCGAATCGAATTTCTCAAGTCTCGCAATGGCGAGACTGACATGATCCATGATGTCGATATTGGCGACGATTTTTTGAGTACTCAACAAATTCGACTGACTCCGACCCTCACATTATCGGCGTCGACAGGCATTTCTCTGGCGACCGGAGGAGGCAAGTTCCGTCTTGGGAATAAATCCGATGTCCGTCTCTTCAAGCTCTGGCAAACCGCTGCATTCGAGATCGGGATGCGACGCGGGCTCACTGGAAGTTTTGGGGTCGGGGGGCCGTCGTTTACGACGAGTTTCTTCAGCCATTTTACGATTTCGTTGACGCGGCGACTGAATGCGTTTGTGGCCGCGGACTACTCAATGTTCGATACCGATGAAGAAGACTTCAATACTTTCATTGCTGGCGCGGGATTTAGTTATAATATTTTTTACTGGCTGTCCGCGAACCTCGCTTATTCGTATCGTCGAGCGACCCCCGAAGGCAATTCCTTGAGTTCGACTTCTTCCCTCCAAGGGAAAAGCAATAGCAACACCGTGTTCCTTATGTTTTCGGCTGCTTTTGATCTCTGGCCAAACTTGGGCTTGGGAAGGCATCTTAATCAGAGTCTGCCCCTTTCTTCTTCTCCGAGCGAAACGCCATAGCAACGCTGTGTTGTATGAGAATAACGAAACAATTTTTTGTCACGGTTTTCTTGCTTTGCCTTGTATTTTCCGCATGTACTTCAGGCCTACGCCAGGAAGAACGCTCGGTCGGAGGGGATGTTCCCGATCCAGCAAAACCACCGGAAGAGTTCTATGTCGTTGGGCCGGGAGATGTGCTGGATGTCGCCCTCTGGAAAGATCCCAGCCTTTCAGGACCCGTGACGGTGCGTCCGGATGGCTTCATTACGCTTCCTCTTGTTAATGAAGTACAGGTTGCGGGGCTAACGACGGAAAAGCTGCGCGCAACTTTGGAACAGCGATATCGTGAATATGTGACGGATGCCGCGGTGACGGTTCGCGTCGAAAAAATAGCCTCAAGTGAAATTTTTCTTATTGGCGAAGTGGAAAAGCCTGCTGCATATCCCGTGGCCGGGAACGACACTGTTCTCCAATTATTGACGCGAGCCGGCGGGCTTACTCCTTTTGCCAGCCGCCACAAGATTCGCATTTTGCGTCGAGCGGGTGAAAAGGTCACTGAGTTTATTGTTGACTACGATGCTATTGTTGAGGGAGAACTTGAACAAGATATTTTGTTGAGGCCGGGAGATCGGATTATTGTTCCGTGACCCTGCCGCTCTTCTTATAAGCTCAGGAACCTAAAGACAGCCAATATGGACCTCTTTGCCAACGGTTTTAACCTTGACCTGTTTCTGAACATCCTAAAGCGACATATCTGGATAGCAACCGTACTCTTTTGCCTGATTTTTACCACAGGCACCAGTTTTTTGCTGTTTCTTCCCAACCTTTACACGGCAAAGGCGGTACTCCTTGTGGAAGGCCAATCGATCCCATCTGAATTTGTTCGGCAAACTGTGACGATGGGAGTTGAACGTCGGCTGCAAGCGATCAGCCAAGATTTACTGAGTAGGTCCCGGCTAGAGAAGCTTGCCGAGGAGTTCCAACTGTATGACGATTTAAAACAAAAAGGAGCCTCTGGCGATGTGATTGCTGGAGCCATGCGGTTGGATATCAATATCCGTAACGCCGTTCGGGGTGGGAACGTTGGCGGAAGTGGAGGCGGGATGGCTTTCGAGGTGAGTTACGTGAGCCCGGACCCAGAAAAAGCGATGCAAGTCGCCAACAAGTTAGCCTCCGATTATATCGAAGAAAATACAAAAATCCGCGAGCGACTTTCTTTAGGAACAAGTGGCTTCCTCCGGCAACAGCTTGATGATGCAAAGCAACGACTCGAGAAACACGAGCAGCAAGTTATGTTGTACAAGCGACAACATTTAGGGGAGCTCCCCGAGCAACTTGAGGCAAATTTACGAACACTTGATGTTCTACAACAACAACTGGGAACAATTTCCGAAAATCTGTCTAGAGCCCGTGAGCGTCACAGCCTCATCATACGAAGAGCCGATGTCGGGGGGACTTTAAGCCCGGTTACTTCCCCAACTTCAGGAGGGGAAAACCAACAGAGTCTCGTCGCTTTGCAGTCGCAACTCGCTGAGCTCAAAGTTCGATTTTCGGATAAACATCCAGATGTCATACGAATGAAAAAAATCATTCAATCTCGGGAGGAGGAAGAGAAAACACAGATACCCAGTGACCCCTCTGATCCTGTGGCCACGCCGTCCCCGCGCCAAATCACGCCGATGCAACTTGAACAAGCTGAAGTATCAGCGGAGATCCAACGGCTAATGGCGGACCTCGCTAAAGTGAATCAAGAGATCGTCACGTATAAGCAGCGGGTGGAAAATAGCGCGAAACGTGAACAGGAATTGTTTACGATAAGCAGGGATTATGAAAGTACGCGCGACCTCTACAACGGCTTACTGAAGCGCTACGAAGAAGCCAGCATGGCCGATGATATGGAGAAAGAACAACGATCTGAACGTTTTCGTTTGATCGAACGAGCCGTGTATCCGCAAGAGCCTTCAGCTCCCCAGCGACCCCGCTTTTTTCTTCTTACGGTGGTGTTGAGTTTAGGAACCGCGGTTGGCGGCGTTTTGCTCCGAGCACTACCGGATAGTTCGTTCCATCGGGTCGAGGATCTGAAAAAATTCGTGAAAATTCCCGTACTCGTTTCAATTACGCAAATTGTCACGGATCGGGACCGGTACTTCCGTGGCTTCTATAACGGGCTTGGGATGGTAGCTTTGGTAATAGTCTTAATACTTCTTGTCAATGTTTCTTACCAGGTCGCTAACGACAACGAACAGCTTGTTCGGTTTTTCGGCGCTCGAAGTTGAATCTTGGTCAGCTAGCAGAACCACGAACAATGAGTAAATTCTACCAAGCTCTGCAACGAGCGGAACAAGAGCACGCTCTCCAGAGGAGGAAACGCGAAGACATCGCGGTTGGTGTAGCTGCCCCTCCTGCTCGTCACCGGGCGGAGCCAAACCTGAGAAGTCGCCCGGAGGAAATTGCACGGGAACGAAGTAAACCGCTCTCGCCCCCTCCCATAGTGACGCCGACGGGAGTGGACAATCATCTTGTCAGTCTCCTCGCTTCGCCTTCATTTGAAGCGGAACAGTATCGAACGCTGTGTCATCTCGTCGAACAGCTCCATGAAAAAGCGGAACTCTCTGTGATTGCTATTTCGAGTGCTGCGCCAGGTGATGGGAAAACTACCACCGCGATTAATCTTGCCGGAGCGCTAACGCAAGCCTCTGGAGCGCGGGTGCTGTTGATCGATTTTGACCTGCGGCGGCCTTCTATTTCTGAATACCTTGGAGATGGAGAAGGGGCTCATCCTGGAATCCTTGACCTTATTCGCGATCCCAATCTTGCCCTTGACGACCTGACCGTCACCTTCCCTTCGCTGCTCAACCTCAGAATCTTGTACGCTGGTGGGGCAGTCACCGCTCCTTACGAAGTCTTCAAATCTTTCCAGGTGGAAGAAATATTGGCTGAGGCTCGGCGACAGTATGATTATGTCATTCTCGATACGCCACCGATCGTCCCTTTTCCTGACTGTCGTTTGCTTGAACGGATCGTCGATGGCTTTCTCCTAGTTGTAGCCGCTCATAAGACACCTCGTAGACTTGTGGAAGAGGCAATTAACATACTAGATCCCGATAAAGTGGTGGGGCTGATTTTCAATAAAGACGATAATCGATCCGGATTGGGCTCCTCCGATTATGACGCCTATTATCAATATAAGCTCCCTCGATCGAGGAACGGTCAGGAAACAACTTTCGTGGGTCGCTTCATAAAGAAGTGTCAAGCCCTTTTTCGGAGTGTGGGTGACAGATAGGAGCTAGCGGTGAGACCGACAATATTTACTCCGGTGACCATTGAAGTAGTCTTATTATTTCTTGCGGTCGGTGGTTCTATTTTTGCACAGACACAACCGTCACTGTTCGTCTGGAGTAACGTTGTAGTTTTTGGTAGTCAAACGTTTTTCTCTGCGTTCTTTGTTATTTTGTCGTTCTACTACAGTGATCTTTATGACTTGCGGATTGTCCGGAACTTTAGCGAATTCATAACGAGGCTTCCACGGTCCTCTGGGATTGCTTTTGTCTTGTTGTGCGGTTTCTATGCCCTTTACCCGCTTATGGGAGTAGCAGGCGGACCGATTTTCTCCAGTCTGTCGATCGCCTGCGTCGTTCTTCCTGTCGTTCTTCCTGTTCGATGGGTACTCTATCGGCTCTTAAATATTCGCTCTCTGACTGAACGGGTATTAATTTTAGGAACGAGTCCTCTTGCCTGGAAAATTGTCGAAGAGATCGAAGCGACTCCCCATGTCGGATATACGATCGTTGGTCTGGTAGAAGATCAAGGAGCTTCGGGGTCGTATGGGTCGCAATCCTCACAATATCCCATGCGCGGACCTCTCGAACGCCTCAATGATATTCTGAATGAACTCCGACCGGACCGCATCATTGTTGCGTTGACCGAGCGACGGGGGCGACTCCCTGTCCGAGATTTACTAGACGCACGCATGGCTGGAATTATTGTAGAGGATGGCATTGAAGTCCATGAACGATTAACGGAAAAGTTGGCGATAGAGAGTCTAACTCCGAGTTTTCTTTTCTTTTCGGAAGATTTTACCAAATCGCGATTCCAGATGGCCTTACGGCGTATGGTCAGCTTGGCATTTGCTCTCGTTGGGATACTGCTGACCTTTCCTCTTATGGTTCTCATTGCCCTTACGATCAAAATCGATTCTTCCGGCTCGGCGTTCTTCATCCAAGATCGCGCTGGGCTGCACGGACGAACATTTCGCTTAATCAAATTCCGTACTATGCACCCTCTCCAGCCAGGAAAGGAATATGAAGAGGTTTGGGAACGAGATGTGAGTTCTCGCGTGACGCGCGTGGGAAAGTGGTTACGGAAACTTCGACTCGACGAGGTGCCACAGTTCATTAACATAATGCGCGGGGACATGGACTTGGTCGGACCTCGACCGGAAATGGTGAGCAATGTCAAAACCATGATCGAGCAAATCCCCTACTACTCGCTACGCATGGTAGTAAGGCCCGGTATTACCGGCTGGGCGCAAGTGCGGCATGGCTATTCCGTGAGTCAAGAAGATGTGACCGAAAAAATGCGGTACGACCTGTATTATGTGAAGCACATGTCGCCCTGGTTCGACCTCCGTATTCTGATTGATACGGTGAAGATCGTCTTACTTGGCCGCGACGGGGAAAAAAAAGAGAGTGCGGAGACTAAAGAATCGCCTTCGAAGTTGACAACCTCCGCCGTTGTCAACGTGACATTAACAAATCAACGATGAGAGGGAACATAATGAGACTGAGTGATAAAATTCGCAATCATTCAGCGCGGGTTGCGGTCATTGGCCAAGGATATGTGGGACTACCTCTCGCGATTGAATTCGCGAAAGTTGGATTTCCCGTGACCGGAATCGACCTTGATGAGGAGAAAGTTGCTGCTCTGAATAAGGGAGAGTCCTACATCCCAGATGTCGAGAGTCGAACTGTTCGCCACCTCATAGAGGATGGACGATATCGAGCGACCAATGATATGAGCGTCCTAGCAGAAAGTGAAGCGATCATCATTTGCGTACCGACACCGCTGCGCAAGTCGAAGGACCCGGATATTTCTTTTGTGATGGCCTCATCGAATGAAGCGAAGAAACACCTTCATCCGGGGGTCCTCGTCATTCTTGAGAGCACGACCTATCCGGGGACAACGAAGGAAGTGCTTTTACCGATGTTTGAAGAAAGCGGACTGAAAGTCGGGCGTGATTTTTTCCTGGCGTTCTCGCCAGAACGCATCGACCCCGGCAATGTCCAGTTCAAGGTGAAAGACATCCCGAAAGTGGTGGGCGGCATTACCTCCGAGTGTTCGTGGATGGCCGCTCTGCTCTATGGGCAAATTGTTTCTCGTGTCCATGAAGTGTCGAGCCCCACCGTGGCCGAACTCGCGAAGCTCTACGAAAACACTTTCCGAAGTGTGAACATCGCGCTCGCGAATGAGTTTGCCCTGATGTGTCGCCATCTTGATACCAGTGTGTGGGAGGTGATTGATGCGGCGGCGACGAAACCGTTTGGTTTCATGCCTTTCTCTCCAGGCCCCGGCATCGGAGGGCATTGTATTCCCATTGATCCCATCTACCTTTCTTGGAAACTCCGACTCACGGGGTACGAAGCGCGCTTTATCGCGCTCGCGGATGATATCAACCGCAGTATGCCTCGATATGTGACCGAGCTTTTGATTGATGGTCTGAATAATAGGGGAAAATGCTTGAAAGGCGCGAATATCCTGGTCTTAGGGGTGGCGTATAAGCGTGGAGTCGGCGATGTTCGCGAATCCCCAGCGATTGATGTGATCACTGAAATGCAACGCAAAGGAGCCAAAGTCTGCTACGCCGATCCGTTCGTCCCCTCACTCGCCCACGAAGGACTCGATGTGCAACGTGTCGAGGTGAATGCCGAGGTGTTACGAAAGTGTGATGCCGCGATCATCTTGACTGATCACCGAGAGTTCGATTATCACACGATCATACAGCAAGCGGACTTGATTATTGATGCGCGTAACGCCACCCGTGGAATGACGATCCCAGAGAATAAGGTTATCCGCCTGTGACCATCACGAATGTTCTCAGTGTTGATGTGGAAGAATACTTTCACGGTATGGAATTCGAATCCGCCGTGTCTCCCGAGCAACGTGGGATGTTGCCGAGCCGGGTTGAAGGAAGCATGGATCGGGTGCTGGCGCTCTTACATGAGCACGGAGCCCGAGCCACCTTCTTCACGGTTGGACAGCTCGCGGAACAACATCCCGGTATGCTGCGGAGAATGATCGCCGAAGGACACGAGGTTGCTTGCCATAGTTATCGGCATGAACTGGTCTCACGACAAAGCGCGGAGGAGTTTCGCGCCGATGTTCGTCGCGCCAAAGGCGTCCTAGAAGATATCTCCGGCGCGGCGGTGGTTGGTTACCGAGCTCCGAACTATTCCATTCAGGCCGACCAACAATGGGCCTACGACGTTCTCCTGGAGGAAGGGTTCCGCTATGACTCCAGTATCTATCCCATCGTCCATGATCGTTATGGGCAGGCCGACGCCCCGCGATTTCCCTATGACATTCGGAAAAGTGACAGTCGAACCCTTATTGAATTTCCCATTGGCACTGTGAGTTTGTGGGGGAAGAACTTTCCCATCGGCGGCGGTGGCTATTTCCGGTTACTGCCGGAAGTGGTGACGCGCTATGGGATCCAGTGCGTCAATACGACAGAACATCATCCGGTGATGTTCTATTTTCACCCTTGGGAATTGGATCCGGACCAACCGCGGCCACCAATGCCTTGGCACCATCGATTTCGCCATTATGTAGGGCTCACTCGGCAAGAGACGAAGTTATCACGGCTTTTGCGCAATCTGCGATTCGGCGCGGCACGAGAAGTGCTCGCTCTCGATTAGTGGAGAGATCAGTGAAAATCGCCAACGTTGTTGGAGTGCGCCCCAACTTTGTGAAGATTGCCCCGCTCATCAAGGAGATGCGGCGCTACGCGGATATCGAGTCCATCCTTATTCACACCGGTCAGCATTATGATGTGCGCATGGCTGGTCAATTTTTTGAGGACCTCCAGATTCCGCTTCCTGATGTGTCCTTGGAGGTGGGCTCCGGTTCCCATGCGGCGCAAACCTCGGACGTAATGAAGCGGATCGAGAGCGTCTTCGCGGAATTCGCTCCCGATGTGGTCGTCGTGGTTGGCGATGTCAACTCCACGCTGGCGGCGGCCTTAACCGCGGCGAAACTCCAAATTCCAGTTGCCCATGTCGAGGCGGGACTGCGCAGTTTCGACCGAACCATGCCGGAAGAGATTAATCGACTCGTCACCGACGCCATCGCGGATTATCTCTTTGTGACGGAAGAGAGTGGTCAACAAAACCTTCTCCGGGAAGGGGTAGGGGAGCAGAAAATCTTTTTCGTCGGAAACGTTATGATCGATTCTCTGGAGAGCTCGCGCGCTTCTTGGGAGAAGTCACTACTCCATACTCGTCTTGGTGTGGAGAGGAAACAGTACGGGATTGTGACCCTACATCGTCCGTCAAATGTCGATGATGAAGGAACGTTGCGCGGATTGTTGGAGGCCCTGGGCGAAATCGCGCAACAGATTCCCCTTATTTTTCCAGTGCATCCGCGCACTCGCGGTCGTCTACAAACGTTGACTGGGCTACGCCATCCCTTGTGGTTTGGCGCTGAGAATCTGCCGGCGAAAGGGATTTGTTGCCTTGAACCGGTGGGATATCTTGACTTCATGGCTTTGGTCGCTGGCGCGCGGATCGTCTTGACGGATTCCGGTGGGTTGCAAGAGGAGACCAGCGCGCTGGGGGTTCCCTGCTTAACGTTACGCGCGAATACGGAACGGCCAGTGACCGTGACGCACGGGACTAATCAGCTCGTGGGCACCGTGCCTCAAGAGATTACCAAAGCGGCGTTGTCCACGTTGTCGAGTGTGAGGACGGATTTTCAAGTCCCACCGCTGTGGGACGGCAAGGCCGCGCAACGGATTGTCGCGATCTTGCGAGACCTCCCAACACGGACGCCCAGACGTTCTTCCAAGGGAAAATCATGAGTACAATGTCTGAGAATGCCGTAGGAAGCGGAGCTGCCCAGTTCAGCACCGAAGACGAAAGGGCGGGGCGTTCCGACGGGAAGCCGTTCGTATCCCTCGTCGTGCCCGCCTATAACGAGGCGGCGATTGTCGAAAAGAACCTGGCGGCCCTCTGCCAATATATGGCGACCCTTGCGGATCAGTGCCGGTGGGAAATCATTTTCGTCAACGACGGCAGCGCGGATGACACCGGAAAGATCGCCGACGCCTTCGCCAAACACTCTCCCCATGTCCGTGTCTTGCACCATGTAACCAATTTTGGCGCGGGACAAGCCTTCCGATTCGCGTTTAATCAATGTCGTGGGGATTATATCATCACCCTCGACCTCGACTTGAGTTATTCTCCCGACCATATCGAGCGGCTTCTCCGCAAAATTCGAGAGACACGCGCGAAGGTCGTTGTTGCCTCTCCGTATATGGTAGGGGGCAAACTCTCCAACGTGCCGTGGCTGCGGCGTACGTTAAGCGTATGGGCAAACCGTTTCCTTTCGCGAGCGGCTAAAGGACACTTGTCCACGTTGACTAGCATGGTGCGTGCGTATGACCGAAGATTCCTCCAGTCCTTGGACTTGAAATCCACCGGTCTGGAGATCAATCCAGAGATCATTCATAAAGCCATGCTCCTTGGTGCGAAGATTGAGGAGGTCCCGGCTCACTTGGACTGGGGCACCCAGAAAAAGGAGCGCGCCAAACAGCGGTCGAGCATTAACATCAGGCTTCTTCGTCATATCGTGGAAATCCTGCTCTCCGGTTTTCTTTTTCGGCCGGTGATGTTTTTCGTCCTTCCGGGACTTGGATTTTTTCTCCTTTCGCTGTTCGCGAATACCTGGGTGCTCATTCATTCTTACGGACACTACCAAAGCCTCTCTCAGTACGGGAGCATGAGCGTTCGCGCTTCCGCCGCCGTGGCCGCCGCTTTCGCTCAGGCGCCACATACTTTTATCATCGGCGGGATGACCTTGATGCTCTCGATTCAGCTCATCAGCCTGGGGATTCTCGCGCTTCAGGGGAAGAGCTACTTCGAGGAGGTTTTCCATCTTGGGACCACTATCTATAAGGCGACTCGGGAACAGACAACAAGAAAAGATAAGGACTAACGAGTGAAAAAAATTTTAGTGACAGGAGTTGCTGGATTCCTTGGCTCTCATTTCTTGGACAAACTGCTTGAGCAGGGCCATGAGGTGGTAGGAGTCGATAATTTATCCATGGGCAAGCGGGGAAATATCGCCCATCAGTTAGCCAACAAGGCGTTTCGCTTCTTGCAAAGGGATATCACCGAGCCCTCCGCTTTGCAGGATATTGATAACGATTTTGACGGCGTTGTGCACTTGGCGGCGTTCAAAATTCCCCGGTATGGAAAAGCAATCGATACGCTGAAAATTAACTATAAGGGCACTGAGAACATTCTCGAATTTGCCCGTCGCGTCGGTTGCAAAACCGTGCTGGCTTCGACCTCCGATGTCTATGGGCGGAATCCGATCCTGCCATTTTCCGAAGAAAATGATTCCGTTATTGGCTCATCCAAGGTGGCGCGCTGGAGTTACGCGGTTTCCAAGCTTTTCGATGAACATCTGGCGTTCGCGTATCAGGACAGCTTTGGCATACCCGTGACGATCCTCCGATTTTTTGGTTCCTATGGACCGCGCCATCATTTGACGTGGTGGGGCGGTCCACAGTCGGTCTTTATTGACGCGGCGCTCAACGACAAGGAGATCCCGATCCATGGCGATGGGCTCCAGACGCGCAGTTTCACCTATGTCAGTGATACGATTGAAGGCATTTATGCCGCGCTCATCAAGCCGGAAGCGAACGGCGATATTTTCAACATTGGCAGCACCCATGAAGTGACAATTCTCGACCTCGCCAAACTCATTCACCGATTGTGTAACACTGGGCGTGACCTCAAATTGACCCTGGTCCCGTATGAATCTTTTACCGGTGGCAAATATGAAGATGTGCGGCGTCGGGTTCCCGATGTGTCCCGATGTGAGAAGATTCTCGGTATCAAAGCCGTGGTTGCCTTAGAGGAGGGATTGCGGCGAACCATTGCCTGGCAACGGACCGCCGAGCGGACGAGTGGAAGCGAGTAAAGGATTCTGACAGATGGGTGCCCCGACTGACTTCACTACGCAGGCGACACGAAGCAATGCTCCTTGGCAAACAATTGGGGTCATTGGTGGTGGCTTCATGGGGTTGGTGGTAGCTCAACGGCTCGCCTCCCGAGGTCATGCGGTGACCGTTCTTGAACGAGATACTCAACTTGGCGGTCTCGCCACCTATCATCAATATGGCCCGTTTTTCTGGGATCGTTTCTACCACTGCATTCTTCCTTCTGATACTCATTTGCTGGGGTTTCTCAAGGAAGTCGGCTTGGAAGAGCAGCTCCGTTGGGTGCGGACACGAACCGGATACTATGTGAACGGACAGTCCTATTCGATGAGCGGGAATGGGGACTTTGTTCGTTTCCCTTTGGTGAATTTGTGGGGGAAAATCCGTCTCGCCTTTACCGTGTTGTATTGTTCGCGCATTAACGACTGGCGACAACTTGAGAACATTACGGTGGAAGACTGGCTGGTCAAAACCTGTGGGCGCTCCACCTACGAAAAGTTTTGGCGACCCCTGCTGCTCGCGAAATTAGGGGAACACTATCGTCGGGTGTCCGCTGTCTTCATTTGGACCTACATCAAGCGGCTCTTCTCCGCGCGTGATACCGCCGTTCAGAAGGAACATCTGGGGTACGTTTCGGGTGGGTACAAAACAATCCTCGAACGCACCGCGGAGTCCGTTCACTTTGCTGGCGGTGAGATCGCAACTGGCGTGACGGTCAAACATATCTCGTCGTGCGCCAAGGGCGGCGTGTGGGTTGACGATGATCGCGGTCGCGCTCACTTCGATAAGGTGATCTTCACCAGCCCGACCAATGTCCTGCAAAATGTCGCCGCGCCTGGGCTCGTAAAGATTGATGGCAGCAACACGGTCGAATATCTGGGTGTCGTCTGCATGGTCCTGGTCACGCGCAAACCATTCGATCCCTATTACGTGGTCAACATCGCGGACTCGCGGATTCCCTTCACTGGGCTCATTGGCATGAGTAATCTCGTGTCACTCCAAGAGACAGCCGGGCGCTACCTAACCTATTTACCCAAGTACGTGCTTTCGGATGACGCGCTCTTGCGAAAGCCGGATGAGGAAATTCAGGCCATGTTTTTCGCTGGGCTTCGGCTTATGTTCCCAGAGATGAAAATGGAAGATATTGAAAGCGTGCACATCAACCGCGCGGTCAAAGTCCAGCCTTTACAAGTGCTGAACTATTCCGCACTTGTTCCCCAGGTCGCGACTGGGAACGCGGACTTCTTCGTGTTGAACACCGCGCAGTTTGTCAATTGTACGCTGAACAATAATGAAGTGGTGAGATTGGTGGACGAATTCCTTACCAAGCACGAGCGGCAATTCGCATCCCACGGCGACTCAACCCACGGTAAGACTGAGCCTTATGCGCTCCAGAGCTAAAAGAGGGGGAGGTTATGAGTAACAGCACGGACTATTTCGTACACGCGTCTTCGTACGTGGAGCAACCTAGCAAGATAGGGAAGGGAACGAAGGTGTGGCACTTCAGTCACATCATGGAGAACACGATCATTGGCGAAGGGTGCAACCTCGGTCAGAATGTGGTCATCTCTCCGGATTGCGTTCTCGGCAATAATGTCAAAATCCAGAATAATGTCTCTGTCTACACTGGCGTTATTCTGGAAGATGACGTCTTTTGTGGCCCGTCCTGTGTTTTCACCAATGTCACGAACCCGCGCAGTCATGTTTCCCGGAAAGAGGAATACAAGCGGACGTTGGTCAAGCGAGGCGCTAGCATCGGAGCGAATGCGACGATCGTTTGTGGAGTGACGCTTGGCGCTTATTCGTTCATTGGCGCCGGGTCGGTTGTGACCCATGATGTTCCCAATCACGCCATGATGTATGGCAATCCCGCGCGTTTACGAGGATGGATGTGCTACTGCGGGATCAAGCTCGACCTTCCCGCCTTGATTGAAGGCGCGAGTGACACCACATGTCGGGATTGCGGGCGACGGTATCAGAAAAAAGGACTCACCGTTACTGAGCTGAGTTGAAGGCGAGAGAAAAATGAACACCGCGGCAAAGAGACAACCCAATCGTGTAGAAGTCCCGTTGCTTGATCTCAAGGCGCAATACCACGCGCTTGAGTCTCAGATCATGGAAGCCTTGCGAGCAGTATGCGCTAGTCAACACTTCATTCTTGGACCGCGGGTGCAAGAACTTGAGGAGCGGATCGCGGCCTATTCGCAGTGCCGCTACGGCATCGGCGTTTCTTCGGGCACCGACGCGCTTCTCGTCGCGCTGATGGCCTTGGATGTTGGTCCTGGCGACGAAGTGATTACGACACCCTTTACCTTCTTCGCGACCGGCGGGGTGGTGGCTCGTGTCGGTGCACGCCCGCTGTTTTGCGACATTGATCCGCTGACGTACAATCTCTCACCGCAGGCTGTTGCTGACCTGATTGCCAAGCACTGTGAGTTACGCTCAGGGCGTTTGGTGAACCGCCAAACCGGGGGGACGGTGAAAGTGCTCATGCCGGTGCATCTCTTTGGGCAGACGGCGGACATGGACCCCTTACTCGACTTGGCGCGTCGTCATGGACTGAAAGTTGTCGAGGATGCCGCGCAGGCGATTGGGGCTGAATATCTTGGTGGGCGACGAGCTGGGAATATGGGTGACATCGGTTGTTTCTCCTTCTTTCCCAGTAAGAATCTTGGTGCATTCGGAGATGCGGGTATGTGTACGACCAACGACCCGCTGTTGGCCGAACGGTTAAGAGTTCTGCGGGTGCATGGTGGAAAACCCAAATATCATCATGCCGCGATCGGTGGAAATTTTCGCCTTGATGAAATGCAGGCTGCCGTGCTGCTGGTCAAATTGCGGTATTTGGATCAATGGACCGCGGGGCGGCAAGATAATGCGAGTGCTTATGACGAGGCATTCACGCGAGTAGGAACGACGGTCTCTGTCTCCACCCCGCATCGGGTTCCAGGGTACCGGCACATTCTCAATCAATACGTTCTTCGTGTTGAACGACGGGATGAGCTGAAGCAGTGGCTCACGGAGAACGGAGTTGGCACGGAGATTTACTATCCCATCCCGCTTCACATGCAGAAATGTTTTGACTACCTCGGACATAAGCCCGAGGATTGTCCAGAATCACGTCGCGCGGCAATGGAGACGCTCGCCATCCCCATTTATCCAGAGCTCACTGACGTGCAACGGCAACACGTCGTGGGGACCATTTCTTCATTTTACACCTGAAATTATGAAGCTGCTGAGCATCGTTGGGGCACGGCCCCAATTCATCAAAGTTGCCCCGTTCGCGCGCGAGATAGCCGATCATAACAAAAAGGGTGGGGCGCCTCTTGAGCACCTCATCATTCACACTGGTCAACACTACGATGCTGGGATGTCCGACATTTTTTTCGAGGAACTCGAAATTCCTCGCGCGGATTTCAATCTGGGTGTCGGATCGGGTCGCCACGGCAGCCAAACTGGGCAGATGCTGGAGAAGATCGAGCAGGTTCTGCTCGATACACGGCCCGACATGGTCGTTATCTACGGGGATACGAACTCGACGGTCGCGGGCGCTCTCGCCGCGGTGAAGCTGCATATCCCCGTGGCGCATGTGGAGGCCGGGTTGCGGAGCTTCAACCGGCGCATGCCCGAAGAGATTAACCGTATTGTCGCCGATCACACTTCTGACATCTTGCTTGCTCCCACGCCGACGGCGATGGCCAATCTCGCTAGGGAAGGACTCTCGCAAAAAGCGCACTGGACCGGTGATATTATGTACGATGCGGTGTTGTTCAATAGAAAACTCGCATCTCACAAATCCGAAATTTTCCCGCGATTGTCAATTTCGCCTGACGGCTATGGGCTGGTGACAGTTCATCGAGCGGACAATACTGATAATGAGCAACGGTTAGGCAGCTTACTCACGGTCTTCAACGAAATCGCTGAACGACGAATGCCGCTTGTGTTCCCGATCCATCCGCGTACCGCGAAGCTGATTGGCGAAAGATTCCCAACCTGGACCGCGCATCCTCGATTGCGGCTTATCGAGCCACTGGGCTATCTCGACATGCTGTGTTTACTCGACCATGCCCGTCTCGTGCTGACGGACTCCGGGGGGTTGCAGAAAGAGGCTTTTCTTCTTGGCCGTCCGTGTGTCACTTTACGTGAGGAGACCGAGTGGGTCGAAACCGTTGAAGCCGGGGGGAATGTGCTCGCGGGAGTCGACTCGGCAAGAATTTGGCAAGCGGTAATGGAATGGGAGGAGCGATCGCAAAAAGGAACAAACGAGTTCTCTGACAGGCTGATCGCATCGTTCGGGGACGGGCGTGCCGCG
>JABFSC010000757.1 GCA_013140885.1 Deltaproteobacteria bacterium
CCAAACCGGCGACCTGGCCCGCTATCTGCCCGATGGCAACATTGAATTCCTCGGTCGCGTGGACCACCAGGTGAAGATCCGCGGATTCCGCGTCGAACTCGGAGAGATTGAAACCGTGTTGGGCCACCACCCGGACGTGCGCGAGGCGCTCGTCGTCGCCGTGGAAGACGCGCCGGGAGAACAGCGATTGGTCGCGTATGTGGTGACTGAGCCAGGAGCAGTCCCGACGAACAGTACGTTCCGAAGGTTTCTGCAAGAGACGTTGCCGGCGTACATGACACCAGCGGCCTTCGTGCTGCTGGCGGCCTGGCCGTTGCTGTCCAACGGAAAAATCGACCGCCGGGCGCTACCAGTGCCGGATCGCACCCGACCCGAGGGAGAGGAAACGTTCGTCGCTCCCCGCACCCCGACCGAGGAGATGCTCGTCGGGATCTGGGCCCAGGTCCTCGGTGTCGAACGGATAGGGGTCCACGACAATTTCTTCAGCCTCGGCGGCCATTCGCTTTTGGCCACCCAGGTGGTGTCCCGCATGCGGAGCGCCTTCCAAGTGGAGATTCCGCTCCGCCGTCTGTTCGAGTTACCGACCGTGGCTGGACAGGCTGGAAGTATTGAGCTGGCCCGTCAGGCTGGACAGAACCTCCAGGCTCCACCCATACTGCCGGTGCCACGGGACGGGGACTTGCCACTCTCGTTTGCCCAGCAGCGCTTGTGGTTCTTCGACCAGTTAGAGCCGGGGAGCCCCGCCTATAATATGCCAGCCGCTGTCCGCCTCCGGGGACCGCTCAACGTGGCGACGCTTGAGCAGAGTCTCAACGAAGTCGTGGGGCGCCATGAAGCCTTGCGGACAACGTTTGCGATGGTGGATGGACAGCCAGTGCAATTGATCGTACCGATCCCGCTGCTGACGCTGCCGGTCATTGACCTGCGAGCGCTGCCGGAGACCGAGCGGGAGACCGAGGTCCAACGGCTAGTCACTGCAGAAGCCCAGCGCCCCTTCGATTTGGCCCACGGTTCACTCGTGCGGGTCACCTTGCTGCGGCTGGACGCGGAAGAGTACGTGGGACTCCTGACCATGCACCATATTGTGTCCGACGGGTGGTCAACGGGCATACTGATCCGCGAGATGGCGGTGCTCTACCATGCCTTCTCCTCCGGCGGGTCCTCACCGCTGCCCGCGCTGCCCATCCAGTATGCGGACTTCGCCCACTGGCAACGGCAGTGGTTGCAGGGTGAAGTGCTGGAAACCCAGCTAGCGTATTGGAAAGCGCAACTCGTGGAGGCCCCGCCTTTCCTGGAGGTACCCACGGACCACCCCAGACCGGCGGTCCAGACGTTCCGGGGTGCGCACCAATCCGTGGTATTACCCGCGACGCTCACCGAGGGGTTCAAGGTGCTGAGTCGCCAGGAAGGGGTGACCCTCTTCATGACGTTGCTGGCGGCGTTCAAGGTGTTGTTGTTTCGCTACACGGGTCAAGACGACCTCATCGTGGGCACGCCGGTCGCCAACCGGAACCGGCTGGAGATTGAGGGGCTCATTGGCTTCTTCGTCAATACCCTGGTGCTGCGGACTCACCTCTCGGACAATCCCAGTTTTCGCGAGCTGGTGCGACAGGTGCGGGAGGTGTGTTTGGGGGCGTATGTCCATCAGGACCTGCCCTTTGAGCGACTGGTGGAGGAATTACACCTGGAGCGGAATTTGAATCGCAATCCCCTCTTTCAAGTGATGTTCGTGTTCCAGAATGCCGCGCTCCGATCGCTGGAGCTGCCAGGCTTGACCGTGAGTCCGGTCGAGGCGGAGAGCGAGACGGCGCACTTTGACTTGACCCTACAAATAGTGGAGACCGAGCAAGGGCTCACGGCGGCATTGGTGTACAACACCGATCTGTTCGAGGCGGCCACGATTGCCCGGGTGCTGAGGCATTTTGAGATCCTATTAGAGGCCGTGATCGCCGATCCCGAGCAGCGCCTCTCGGACTTACCGCTTTTAACCACGGCAGAGCGACGGCAACTGCTGGTGGAGTGGAACGAGACCAAGACCGATGACGCGCGGGGCGACCGGTGTATCCATCAGCTCTTTGAGGCGCAAGTGCAACAAACGCCTGACGCCACCGCGGTCGTGTGCGAGGGTGAGTCGTTGACGTATCGGGAGCTGAACCGCCGCACCAATCAACTGGCGCATCACTTGCGGGCGCTGGGAGTAGGACCAGAGGTCCCGGTCGGCATCTGTCTGGAGCGCTCGGTGGAGATGGTCATCGGACTGCTCGGCATTCTGAAGGCAGGCGGCGTGTACGTCCCCCTGGACCCAGCGTATCCACGGGAGCGCCTGGCCTTCATGTTGGACGATGCTCAGGCGCCGGTACTACTGACCCAGGAGCGGTTGGTGGCGGGGCTGCCTGAACATGAGGTCAGAGTCGTCGTCTGTCTTGATTCAGACTGGGGGGTCATTAGCCAAGAAAGTGAGCAGAACCCCATCACCTCAACCACGGCTGAAAACCTCGCCTATGTCATCTACACCTCCGGCTCCACGGGTCAACCAAAAGGCGTGCTCGTGGCGCATGGCGCGCTCGCGCAGCATTGCCGTGATGTGCAAGCGCACTACGCACTCGACGCGCGTGATGGGGTCCTCCAGTTTGCCGCACTGAGTTTCGATGTCTCCTTGGAGGAAATCTTGCCAACATTGATTGTTGGGGCCAGGCTGGTGATGCAGGGGACGACCGTCTGGCATCCGGCGGAGTTTCACGAAAAAATTTCAGAATTTGGACTCACGGTCCTCAATCTTCCCACCGCCTACTGGCAAGAACTGGCGCGCGCGTGGGCGAACACCCCGGAGCTGGTGCCGAACAATCAGCCCAGACTCGTTATCGTTGGAGGAGACAGTATGTCACCCGATAGTCTCAAGCTCTGGCAACAAACGCCAATGAAGGCCGTCCGTCTCCTCAATGCCTACGGCCCAACGGAGGCGACCATAACGGCAACTGCCCGCGAACTGACTCCCCACCTTGGCGAGCACCCGGCTTTTCACCGGATTCCCATTGGCCGTCCTCTCGCGAACCGAGTGGTCTACATCCTCGACCCATCCGGCACCCCGGTTTCGGTTGGGGTCGCGGGGGAGCTGTACATCGGGGGAACGGGCCTCGCGCGCGGCTATCTCAACCGTCCCGAGGTGACCGCCGAAAAATTTCTTCCCAACCCCTTCAGCACCGCGCCGGGAGCACGCCTGTACAAGACCGGCGACCTGGCCCGCTATCTGCCGGATGGGAACATCGAGTTCCTGGGGCGCGTTGACCACCAGGTGAAAATCCGCGGGTTCCGTATCGAACTCGGAGAAATCGAGGCGGTGCTGGGCCACCATCCGGCCGTGCGTGAGGCTATGGTTGTGGCCGCGGAAGACACACCGGGAGAGAAGCGGTTGGTCGCGTACGTCGTTGCTCAGCAAGAGCCAGCCCCAACCGTCAGTGAGCTGCGGAGGTTTCTCCGGGAGCAATTGCCTGAGTACATGGTGCCGGCGGTCTTCGTGCCGCTCAAGGCATTGCCGCTGATGTCCAATGGGAAGAGAGACCGCCGGGCGCTGCCGGAGGCGAACCGCGCCCGACCTGAGATGGAGAAAGCCTTCGTCGCCCCCCGAGATACTCTGGAACTCCAGCTTACGCATATCTGGGAAGACGTTCTGGGCGTCCGACCTATCGGGGTGAGGGATAATTTTTTCGAACTAGGTGGGCACTCGCTGCTCGCGGTGCGTCTGTTCTCCGTAATCGAAAACAAACTCGGAAAAAGACTGCCCCTCGCGACCGTTTTTCAGGGAGCGACGGTCGAGCATCTCGCCGCTATTCTCCGCCAGCAGGCCAGCCCAGAGCCCCGGTCCTCTTTGGTGGCGATTCAACCTGGGGGCCACAAACGACCGCTCTTCCTGGTCCATCCGGCTGGCGGACACGTGTTTCCCTACGTGCAGTTGGCGCACGCTCTGGGGCCCGATCAACCCTGTTATGGGCTACAAGCCAAGGGTCTAGAAGAAGGACACTCCCCCCACACGCGGATCGAAGACATGGCGGCCTGTTACATCGAAGCCCTGCGGACCGTGCAGCGCGAGGGGCCGTACCTGCTAGGCGGCTGGTCGATGGGCGGCGTCATCGCCTTCGAGATGGCGCAGCAGCTTCACGCGCAAGGTCAGCAGGTGGCGTTGCTCGCTTTACTGGATGCGCGGGTTCCCACTCCCGATGAACAGTTTACCGAAGAAGACTTTGAGGCGAAGTTGTTACTCGACTCTGTCCGGTACTTCGGTCTTTCGTTGGACGTGCGGGAGTCCCTGGCGCGGTTGCCACAAGACGAACTGTTCACCCGGGTGCTCGAGCAAGCGAAGAGCGCCAGCCTGGTGCCCCAGGAGATCGAGGTGTCCCAGGCTCAGCGTTTTGTCCAACTCCTCAAGAGCGACTTTCGGGCGACGCAGGACTATGTCCTGCATCGCTACCTGAGTCACGTCACGCTCTTCAAAACTCATGAGGAGCTGACGGGAACGTCTCCCGACCCGACGTTGGGCTGGAGCGCGTGGGCGGCTGGAGGAGTGGAGGTCCATGTCGTGCCGGGTAATCATGCCACGATGGTGTACAAGCCTCACGTTGCAGTCTTGGCGGAGAAGCTGAAGGTGTGCCTCGCCCAGGCGCAAGCGACTGACCAGGAGCTGAAGGTGGCTCAATTGGGGCAATGGGTCACTGACGGCGGGACACCAGCCCCAATGCTGGAGGAGGTTCAATGAATAGGAATGAGAGAGAAGACCCGACCATCTACAAAGTCGTCGTGAATCACGAAGAACAGTACTCGATCTGGCCTGCTGGCCGAGAAAACCCGCTCGGTTGGCGAGAGGGAGGCAAGAGCGGGGCGAAGACCGAGTGCTTGGCGTACATTAAAGCAGTGTGGACCGACATGAGGCCACTCAGTCTGAGAAAGCAGATGGCGACGCGGGACAGCGGAGGATAGTGACATGACCGCTAGTGCATAGGCGTGCCCGAGATGAGCGACCTACTCACCGGTCGCGTCCGCCGGAACTGGAGGATGGACG
>JABFSC010000239.1 GCA_013140885.1 Deltaproteobacteria bacterium
GTGTTCCCTTCCTTACCCAACCCCTAGCCCCTGTTTGGTGCAGAAAATGAGTTTCGTTCACTTACATCTACATACGCAATACAGCCTGCTCGACGGCGCGAATAAGGTGAAGAACCTGATGCCGCAGGTGAGCGCCTACGGCATGCCAGCGGTGGCGATGACCGATCATGGCAATATGTTCGGCGCTATCGATTTTTATCGTTCCGCCGAACAGGCCGGGATTAAGCCGATTATTGGCTGTGAAATGTATCTGGCCCCGAAAAGCCGTCACGACCGCGCCATCGTGCGGAGCGACGACTACGAAGGCGGTGGCAACTTTCACCTGATCCTGCTGGCGATGAACCTCGACGGCTATCGCAACCTCTGCCGCCTCGTCAGCGCTGGATTCATCGAAGGCTTCTACCACAAACCCCGCGTCGATAAGGAACTGCTGCGCGAACTCAATAAAGGGATTATCGCGCTCTCCGGCTGCCTCAGCGGTGAACTCGCCCGCGCCATGCTCGCCGGTAAGGAACAGCTCGCGCGTGATGTGGTCGCCGAGTATGCGTCTATTTTTGATGATCGCTTCTATATTGAGATTCAAGCCAACCATTTGCCCGAACAGGAAAAGATCAACCCCGCGCTTATTGAGATCGCCCGTGAATTCTCCTTGCCGCTGGTGGCGACCAACGACTGTCACTACCTGACCGCCGATGATGCCGAGGCGCACGAAGTGTTGCTCGCGGTGCAGAGTGGCAAGGTGTGGTCCGATGAAAAACGCTGGCGCTTTGGCACCGATCAGCTCTATGTGAAATCCACACAAGAGATGGAAGCCGACTTCGCGCATTGTCCGCAAGCTATTAGCAATACGCTGGAGGTCGCCAACCGCTGCAATCTTGAGCTGTCGTTCGGCAACTTTTACTTCCCCGTCTTCGCGGTGCCACCAGAGGACACGCTGGAAGAGACGTTGCGCAAGAAAGCCTACGCCGGTCTGGAAGACCGCTTCGCGCAAATTCAGGCGCATACGCCGGACTGGAGTGAGGAGAAAGCGCAGCAGTATAAAGACCGGCTCGACTTCGAGCTCAAAGTCATCGAGAAGATGGGCTTTTCTGGGTACTTTCTCATCGTCGCCGATTTCATCGGGTACGCCAAATCCCAAAAGATTCCGGTTGGCCCTGGGCGCGGGTCCGCCGCAGGCTGCCTCGTGGCGTATTCCACGCGGATCACCGATGTTGATCCCATTCGCTACAACTTGCTGTTCGAGCGCTTCTTGAATCCGGGCCGGAAGAGCATGCCGGATATCGACGTCGATTTCTGCTTCGAGCGCCGCGACGAAGTGATCCGCTACATTAAGGAAAAATATGGGGCGGACAAGGTCGCGCAGATCATCACCTTCGGGACGCTCAAGGGCAAACAGGCGATCAAGGATGTCGGGCGCGTGTTGGAGTTCCCGTATGCCGATACCGGGCGCATCGCCAAGATGTATCCCGCGCCGAAGCAAGGGAAGGATTTTCCGCTCGAGGCCGCCCTGGAGATGGAGCCACGTTTGCGCGAGATTCGTGACCGGGGCGACCGCGAGAAAAAACTGTTCAGCTACGCCTTGAAACTCGAAGGGCTGTTGCGCCATGCCTCGAAACACGCGGCGGGCATCGTCATCTCCCCCACGCCCCTGGTCGAGCATCTGCCACTCTTCGTCGATAAGGAAGGCAGCGTCCTCACCCAATATGCGGGGCCAGAAGTCGATACCATCGGGCTGATTAAATTTGACTTCCTCGGTCTCAAAACGTTGACGCTGCTCGACGATACCGTCAAGCGGATCAAGAAGAGCCGCAACGTGGAGATTGATCTCGGCACGCTGCGCATTGATGACCGGCTGACGTATCAAAAGCTCACCCGCGGAGACACCGTCGGCGTCTTTCAGATGGAAGGCAGCGGCATTCGCAAGCTCATCACGCAACTCAAGCCGAGTTGTTTCGAGGACATCGTCGCCGTGATCGCCCTCTTTCGCCCAGGCCCGTTGGACAGTGGGGCCGCCGAACAATTCATCCGTCGCAAAAATGGCAAGGATCAGATTTCGTATCCGCATCCGTTGCTCGGCCCAGTGTTGCGCGAAACTTACGGGGTGACGATTTACCAAGAGCAGGTCATGCAGATCGCTCAGGTGTTGGCGGGCTACTCGCTTGAGGACGCCGATAACTTGCGCCGGGCGATGGGCAAGAAAAAGAAAGAGGTGATGCAAGAGGAGCGCGCCCGCTTTATGACCGGCGCGGCCAAGCAAAAAATCCCCGACAAACTCGCGGGCGAGATTTTTGATGCCATGGAGACTTTCGCCGCGTATGGTTTCAACAAATGTTTGCCGGGCTGGGCCACGGTGATTGATGCGCGCAACGGACAACGGGTGAAGATCGCCGACATCGTCTCAGGTCGCACCCCGGATGTGTGGGTGCCGTCGTTTGACGAGGAGACTTTGCGTATCGTCGCACGCCCGGTGACTGGCGCTTTCAGTAGTGGCCATGTGCCGGTCTATCGCATGACCACGGAAACTGGCCGGGTGCTGCCCGCCACCGCGAACCATCCCGTGTACACACCGTCTGGGTGGAAGGATGTCGGTGATATCCAGCCTGGCGATTATGTCGCGCTGCCGCGCACGCTGCCCTATACGCCGTCTGGTCATTTGGAAACGCATGAACTGGTGGTGATGGGGTACGCCTTGAGTGAAGGGAATCTCTGTCATCCCGCCAGCTTTTATGTCTATTCCACCGGAGAAGACGAGATCGCTGATTATGTCGCGCATCTGGAGCAATTCGCGAATACGGTGGCGGTGGTGGATCGTTCCAAAGCCGCCGCGTCGGTCTACGCTAAGCGCGCGGATCGTCGTGAGTCGTCTGGCGCGGTCACATTCCTGCGGGACTTGGGCTTGATGGGGAAAACCGCGACGGAGAAGTTCATTCCTGATGTCGTCTACACGCTCGCACCAGAGCAGCTCGCGTTGCTCCTGGGCCGTCTGTGGACTGGGGATGGAGGCATTCATCCACCGACGCGGCTGATTTCGTATGCGACCTCCTCGCATAAACTCGCTCAGGACGTGCAACATCTGCTCCTGCGACTCGGCTTGATGAGTCGTGTCCATGCGAAGACCTTCCCCTATCGTGGAGAAACGCGCGAGGGATACGTGGTGAACCTGCTGGGCGGAGCCGAGGCGATTCACCACTTCGCGACGCTCATTGGTCCACACCTTATTGGCAAACGGCGACGCGACCTCGACGAGCTGCTCAGGACTCTGGATGTCGAACCCGCTCGCTCCACGAAGGACATTCTCCCACTCGGCATGCTCGCCTTGATCGCCGGTGAAGTGCGGCGGGCCGCTCATCAGGAAGGTCTGGGATCGCACACGTTTCTCGCGCGACATGGTATCTCCTCCGGCATTTTGCGACCAAACGCGACGAAGCGTGGCATCGCACGACGAACGGTGGCGACGTTGGCGCGGCTTACGCAGAGTGTGCTGCTCGAGCGCCATGCCCAGTCCGACATTTACTGGGACCGTGTCGTCTCCGTCGAGCAAGGGGAAGCCGAGGAGGTGTATGACCTCTCCGTTCAAGGGACGCATACCTTCGTGGCCGAGGATGTGATCGTTCACAACTCCCACGCCGCCGCCTATGCGCTGATCTCCTATCAAACCGCCTACCTCAAGGCGCATTATCCCCAGGAGTTCATGGCCGCGCTGATGAGCATCGAAATGAGCGACCCGAACAAAGCCTACAAGAATATCGCCGAGTGTCGGATGCAAGGCATCGAAGTCTTGCCGCCGGATGTCAATGAAAGCGATGAAGACTTCACGGTCACGGGCAAGCATATCCGTTTCGGACTCGGCGCGGTGAAAGGGGTGGGCTCGAAGGCGATCGACGTGATTCAAGCCGCACGGAACGATGGCTCGTTTTCCTCGTTGCACGAGTTCTGTACCCGCGTGCGTGGGTCGCAGGTGAATAAGCGAGTCCTGGAAAATCTGGTGAGGTGTGGCGCGCTCGACTCGTTCAAGGCTCCGCGCGCGCGGTTGTTCGCCGGTCTTGAAGACACCATGAAATGGGCGGAGCAAAAAGCCAAGGGCGACCACAACGCGGCGCAACTGGGGTTGTTCACCAGCCTCGGTAACCAGAATAGTGACGGCCACCCGGAGCTGCCGAACGTGGAAGAATGGCCGGATACCGACAAGTTGCGCCATGAACGCGATACCCTCGGCTTCTTCATTACTGGCCATCCGCTCGACAAATATGTGGGGCGTTTGCATGGCGTGGTGTCCCTCTCCACCGACAATCTGAAAAATCGTACTCATCAAGAGAAGGTGCGGCTGGCCGGAGTCATCCACTCGCTGGCCCTCAAGAACAACAAGAAAGGGGACCGCTACGCGACGTTCACGCTGGAGGATAAGGAAGGCGTCGTCGAAGTGATCGTGTGGCCCGAAGCCTACAAGAAACATGAAGCGACGATCCACGCGGACCAGCCGGTGTTCCTGCGTGGGGCGCTGGATATTGATGACGAGCGGTGCCAAATCATCGCCGACGAAGTCGTGCCGCTCGAGTCGGTGGCGACCAACGAAGTGCAACAGGTGCATATTCAAGTGCCCGCCGATGTGACCACGAAAGAGGACTTGGTTGCGCTCAAGGATGTTCTGGCGCAACATACCGGCGACTGCCAAACGTTTCTTCATCTAATGCGTCCTGATTACACGGAAACCGTCATTGCCCTGCCGAACGCCTTGAGCGTGGCCCCCACGCGGTCGATGCTCCAAGCGGTCGAACGCCTATTCGGTAACGGCATGACTTCGTTTCGCTAGGAGACTATGAGTCGTCGCAAAGATTTTCCTTCGCTTGAACATGCCACTGGGTACGACCTGCGGCCAAAACTTGAACGGGTCATCCTGGTGGGAGTTGAGTGGCCGCGCGCGGACAAACGGGGCACGAGCGGCTCCCAGCAATGGACCGATGACTCCCTTGAGGAACTGGCGCGGCTCAGCGAAACGTCCGGCTTGGACGTCGCTGGTTCCATCGTGCAACCGGTGCGCGACA
>JABFSC010000299.1 GCA_013140885.1 Deltaproteobacteria bacterium
ATTATCGTGAAAATTTACGCACATATAGGGCAAAAACAGAGAGAAAAATTTATTTTTGCCTAACATAAAAAATAATAAAAACGTTAATTAAGACTCACAAAAAACCCCTTTATTGTTTTGTACAAACAATTTATCGCCTCGGTTTCCCATAAAGTGGAGAAACGGACACAATTGCATAGGACAACAATCGCGGATGAGCGCCCACCAAAACGTAGAGGGTCGTGTCCTATGCGGGGGTGAGGTGGCGTTCCCCGAGCAAGCAATAGACCTGGCACTTCACCACGCTGTCGAGCAGCAGTTGTGGTTTAACGCCTTGGTCTAACAACCCTTTGACAGCGACTTCCCGCAAGGCGGCCTGTTCGGTAGGAGAAAGGGTCTGATACAAACGGTCGAGTTCCTCACGGCGGCGGAGTTCGGCGTGGAGCTGGTGCTCGGCTTGGGCCTGTTGCGCGCGTTTGGCGTGGCGGCGTTCCTCACTTTCACGGGCTTCGAGGGCTTGACCGATGGCGGTAGGGAGGAGGCCCAAGGAGTAGACTTTCCCCCCAAAGAGGTCTTGATGCGTGGCAATCCAGGTCATGGCCCAGACGATGGCGACGGGGTTGAAGCCTTGGCTGGTGAGGCTGGCGATGATTTTGACTCCGTCTTGGAGTTTTTGGCGACTGATCTGAGGTTGGCCGATTTGGTGATAGAAAGTCTTCACACTGTCTTCCGGGGAAGGGAGTGCGGCAGAGAGCTCGGGAGAGAGTGTGTTATTTGTTTTTGTTCTTTGTGTGTTTACGTCGGTGCCGTCGTCACAGGCTGCTGGTGACGACGGCACCTCCTGCTGGTGACGACGGCATTCGGCCTCCTGGGCCAGGTCTGGACTGCTCGTGGGACTTTCCACTGGTGCTCGCTCCCTTGGAGCAGGGGTGAGTGGCGCGCGTTCTTCCCGCTCCTTGCCACAGTCATCGAGTAAATCCTGATGGCGGCGCTGCTGGCGCGGGGAGAGTTTGGCAACTTGCTCCGGGCTCAGGAGGGGCGGATACTTCACGACGGTGAACTTGTAGTAGTTGCGCCCACCGGGATGCGCGCGCGTCTCCATGCCCAGCAACCCAGCCTCCACGAGCTGCTGGAGGAACCCCTCTTGGTAATACTCCTGCCGATGTCCGGGTCGGGAATCGCGCCGCCTGCGGCCTGTCAGACTATGCCGATCCATGCCCAAAATATCGGCTAAGAGACTGATGGAGGGATAACACGTGTCTTTCTTGCCGTGGGCAAACGAGCATATCCGTTCGTAGGTCAGCGCGGCTTTGGCCCCGAGCAACGGGGTCCAGTAATAGGCGAAGTAGTTGGGGACCTGCGTGTACCCTCTCTTGGTGGGATCGCACTCGATCTCTTCGACCTCAAAGGAGGTGTCGGTTGTGAGCGATGGGAATGTGTGTCTCTCTTGCCTGTCGGTGGTGTGCAATACCATAGCCTGCCTCCTTGCTGGTTGCGGGCTGCGGCTTCGTCGAGGGCACGGGGGAAACGACGAACATATCGAGAAGAAACCTCCGAAGAGGTGCGACCAGTCTCCACCAGCAGGGTGGGACTTGCATCTTGCCAAAGGGTCACTAGGATAGAGGGCATCATCCGCCCTCACGCAAGTGAACGCTTTGGCTGTCGCGCTTCTCGTGGAAGTCACTTGACCGGTGACTTCTCGTTCCCTTCCCGGAACCTCGACGAAGCTAGGCAGCCATTGTCGGTTGTAGGGTTTTTGTTTTTTGCTGACTTCTTTCCTCAATGTTAAAAAATGGTCTGATGTGTGTCCCGGTATGGCCCTTTTGCAATATAAAGTCTGACCGGTTGCACTCACGCTACAGCCAGGCTGGGGACTCTCAGCCACACCCAAAGAAGGGATCGTTCTGCAACTAGCAGAGCACCCGTTTAGGGGTCATAACACTGCGAGAAAAGCTCGCGAGAACCTATCCCTCTCTCAGTGGTTCACCATCTTTGCGACTCATTGCCCCGACACCGAATATTCTCCAGTTTTGGGTAACACATGCGGGTTGGCCGATGTGAATCAGGTCATTCTGCCTCGGCGCAGAACAGCCAGAGACGCCAATCCCTTCTCGGTTAAGCAGTACTGTTGCATGCGGCTTTGAGGTTTGTCCGGAATCGTATAGGCCACCCGTTGATCGAGTAGGAGAGTGCGAATCAACTGGTTCAAATGACCCGAACCCCTTTTTTGTCCTAGCGCTCCGGAAAGCGCTGATTTGGAGAGCGCGCCGCTGGTCGCGAGCAATTCCAACACCCTCCTTTCCAGTGGCACTGACTCTGGCTGTGACTCTGGCTGTGACTCTGGCTGTGCTGTGGCGGGAATCGCTTGTGCCAGATACGGAAACACTACCCACAGCCCCCCCTGCTCAACGAGAAACTCTGGCGTGGGCGCACCTTCCGCCCTGCAGGCCGACACAATATGCTCGATTCCACGCCCCCATAACTCGATCATCCCCGCGCGAAAGAACGCATTGGCCACATCCGGGTTATACGGTTTGGACGAATGTTTGCCGGTGAGCGTTGCCACAGTCCAGCCTTCGTGGAGTTCCCCGTCGTTCCAGAGCATGAGCTTGTTTTCATACACGCTGATCTGAATAGGTGCACCGCTGCTGTAATCCTTATGGGCAACGGCATTCAGGATCGCTTCGCGCAACGCTTCCTCTGGCACAGGGTACGTCTCCACGCGTTGCAGTCCTTCGTAGGAAATCAGCGCCTTCAGATACTTGGCTCGCAAGACTTCCATGGTCTGGTTGACCTGCGTGAAGAGATCGCCGTGAATTTCATCGTGGTAGAGCAAATCGGCGTTGGTGCGGAAATAGCCGATTTTTACATACGCCCCAGTGAAAAACCGCTCCGGGTCCGGGTGAAACAACAACACCGCCGCCCGCTTGAGATACGTGCCATCCATCAAGTGCAACTTGTCAATCAGGACAGCATCGGTCTCTTCCAGCAGCTCGGATGACAAGCGCTTGCTTCGCGTCGCGCGTTTACGGAAATACGCCAGCGCCCGCTGATCCAAGTCGGCCAGCGAGACATACGGCACGGGCGCATCATCCCAATGCCGCCCTTGCTTGCGCATCAAAAAACGATGAAGTGCCGCCCCCTTCAACTCTTGCTTGGTGCTGCCGCTGCGGTAATGGTATTCGCCCTTGTAACTGATGGGACTGGGATATGGGTCTACCACGATTTCCAGCCAGTCCTTGCCCTGGTCGGTGTGCAGATTCACTTCAACCATGATGCCGAGGATATCGCGTACTTTGTTCGGGATGTCCTCCAACAACTTCGTTGCGTTGGTTACACCGACGACCTCGCCTCGGTCACCCTTGCCGATCATCAGCGTGCCGCCCTGCGCATTGGCAAAGCCGCACACCCACTTCAGGTATTCATCGCGCCAAAGCTGCTTCCATTCGATGTGCTGGTGCTCTTTCATGCCAACCCACTCCTCCGGGTGAAGAATTCCAGCTTCACGCCCTGCTTGAGTTGCCACGTGTTGGCGACCTTAATTGCCGGCACGGTGGTCTCGGCGTTCCTGTCTCTACGGATGGAGGCGAAGGGGTCTGTTCGTAGGGAGGTGGGATACGAACCACCTCCCTTACATAACGGGGCTTGCTAATGCTCCCTACCCCAACGGGACCGACTGCGAGAGAAGTGAACTGTCGGGTGAACGATGCGCTCTGGAAACAATCGCGCTGATAGGGATGACCCGAAGCGAGGGACCTATTTTTTGTGACGACAGAGGAGGGTTCAGCAGTAACCAGAATCATTGCCTGGTCGGTGTTGATACGGGTGCTTGTAGTCTCATCATTTTCCAAGACATCAATCGAGATGTTATCTCTGAAAAGTAAGACGAAGCTCTTATAGGGATGAGGAAAGACACTGAGGTGTGGTGTCAGAACTACAGAGAAGAGGGAAAGCAGGGAGATGGAAGGTTGAGAGTTGAGCATTTTCTTCTTCATCACGCGTTTCCTCTTGTAAGCCATGCTTCTAGGCGTAGCATTGTGGTAAGGATCTCCGGCTTTAGCGTTTCATTGTCTTTCTGAATGGTGGATCAATAATTCCTGAGTGAAAAAAAGGAAAAGACGGTGAAGGGGACTTCACATCGTGGTTGTTGATTTTTCTGCGCGTGGGACTTGGTCAGCGCGAGGAGGAGACAGCGCGGAGTATTGCCCACCGCAAAGGTGCGGGTGGCACGCAGTCCCCCTTCCCTTCGCCTAGAACTATAATGTCGCCCCTCGGCATCTCTGGGTTGCGCCAGGAGTTTATTGCAGCACTCTCGAGTCACGCCGAGTTTGTCGGCTAGGAGACTCTGACTGATTGTGAGGCTTGCAGTAATCAGGTTCCCGTGATTACCTCCATAGAATCGAATGAGGAAAAACCTGAGTAAGTCTCGATTTTGTATCCAAACCAGCTCAGGGCTCCACGTCCACACGTGAAGTTTCATCGCGCTCAGAATCGTGTCTAGCGTGAGCGTACCAATCCTCATACCTGACCCCCTTCTCGGTAGGTAGGCAACACAACACCAATTGACTCACACGGGATTTTTACGGTATGGTTGGGGTGGTTTATTCCCCAAGTCCTGCCGTAAATGGCGCATGAACAGTTTATTCTGCGTTCCGCCTCGTGTTTACCGCACGGGGCGTTTTCGCATCTAGGGTTTGCGTTGCTGCCTACATAGATTCTCCAAAATTAAAAGCTCTGACTTTTCAAATTAGTATTTTCATATCTGAAAATTTATAAACTCAAAAATTCTCTAATTTGTAATTTACTACGCCGCCACTGAAAATCGCAACTCTAGCTTCTGGCCTAGCGCTGCGGCTATGCGTTGCAATGCACCTAAAGAATGGCGTCCGTAATCTGCTGACTCTAACCGACTAATGACTGATTGGGTGGTCCCGATACGCTTCGCAAGCTGTTTTTGTGTAAGGTTGGCAGCTTTTCGCGCATCGTAAATCATGCGACTAATTTCGGAGTTGATAACCTCCTGCCGGACCATCTCCCGCAGCTCTTCGTCGCCGCCAATA
>JABFSC010000374.1 GCA_013140885.1 Deltaproteobacteria bacterium
ACTATAACCAGAGTCTGGGTGAATTTTAATTATGAAATGGTCAAAATCTTTTTGTACCACCTGAAATGCCTTGACTCCGAGTCTTTTTTTCTTCACTTCCTCAAAAATATACATAAAAAATTCCCCGTGAAATATTTTTCCCCCACTGTCATACACCATGTCATAGGCTCGTCCCGCAACTTCCTTAATGATCGGTAAATTTCGTCCACAGGGACAAGGTTGTGGCGAAAATTTAGCAAAATCACCAAGGCGATATCTCACAAGGGGCATCGCCAGATTATTTAACTCAGTTACCACCACTTCACCCAATTCATTGGGTCCACAAGGACTAACACCATTCACAATCTCAACAATCATATTTTCCGTATTGACATGCAGGGATCCTTTTTCACATTCGTGAGCTATAGTACCAAGCTCTCCACAACCATATTCATTATAGACTCTTGTATTAAAGACCTCTTGCAATAATCTCCGATGATACGTTGTTAACACCTCGGAGGTTGCTATCACAGCCTTCAGTTGAAAGTTCAATTTGACCCTTGCGCCTCTTAAGAACTCAGCATAAGCCGCCAACATGGATACATACCCGTAAAAATAGTCCGGCTTGAACCTATTCAACAGATGCGTATATTTCTCCATGTCGTTTTCAGAAAACGAGAAAGCGCTACAACGTTTCCGGTTATTCACAAAATCAATTAATTTTGCTCGCCAACGTTCCCTTCGATCGAAAGGAATTCCCCAAAAGCGTCCCTGTCGATCGCCAATCTCGACTCCTGCCCAACTAAATCCACGCCAATTTGCTGCCGCCTCTTGCGCAATCGAGTCCGCCGTTTTCCAAATAGTCACGGCCTGGCCAGTCGATCCTCCAGTGGTTTTTCTACTCATACGTCCCTGCTGTCTTTCAGCACGAAACTTCTCAGGACATGTCTGCAAGTCAGCTTTACTAACAAACGGGAAAGCCGTGAGATCGGCTAGTGTGAAAGATGATTCACTTGATACGTTCTTCAATGAATCTCTATAGAAGGGAATCTCTGAAGTAACGTAAGTAAGCAGAGTTTGGAGCTTCCTCGCCTGTAGTATTTCTAACTCATGACGTGCCATCCACTGAGTTCTTTGAAGTTGATCAAGATAGAGTCCAACTCTTTCCCTTCGTAATGATACGACTGGAAAGTAAACAAAATTCTTAAAGAAAGTATGATTCCAATCCATAACCACAGAAGAACCTAATTGAGAATTGCTACTGTTGATTTAACTCCAGTACCGAGTTGGTAAAACATTGAGTTTCTGAGCAGTCCTGAATTGACCCAAATGCTCTAAATCCTTGAACAGTAACTATCCTCCGGCAAAGCCGGAGGCTTTAGGGACGTGAACCGCTCAAAGCGGTTATGAGCACTCGGACAGGAGCCACCCAAGGTGGCAGCGGCGGAGGCCCCTCTTTCATTCGGTTCTTCTGCCGCGTCAGTCTTCTCCTCGCGCCTCATAACGGCGGAGTTGTTCGAAGCCTACTCTGGTGGCGGCGGTATTTCGCGATCACAACTACATGATATTTGTCTGCCCACTTCGGATCACTTCGACTCTGACATTCCTTGAGCAAAGCTGGGGGTTTACCCTTTCAATCAGAAATCACGATTTTCAACTCAGTACTGAGGTTAATCTACCTAGTTCAGACTCGACTTTGGCCAACCCGAGTGACATTTTTTGTCACTACTCATCGAAAGGACGCCTATATCCCACGGTTCGGGCATTTCCTAAAAACACAGTAAAAACAGCACCTTATGAACCTCAAATCGGAGGAAACGACGTATCGATAAATTCATAACTATTTGAAAAATAAAGAGTTTAGAAAAAAAATGAGCGAAACGTGGGTATATGGCTCACATTCCGGGAATTACGTAAATTCTGATGATTGAGCAGACAACGCGAACTTTCCTGACGGTCTAAAAGTCGCCTATTTTCAAGGATTTTGGCCTATTTGAAAACTATCAAAGTCAAGTCGGCGACTTGTGACGAAATTCATCGCCGTCGATGAAAACGCGATGCCACAGTTCAAAATTTAACAAACTCCATAATATCTCACTGTGATCTTCGACCTCTTCAGTATGTTTCTTGATTAGCCTTTCTACTGCACCAACCTCAAAGTAGCCTCGTTCTTTAAATTTGCGATCCGTCAAAATATCAAGATACTGACCGAGCCCTTTGGGATTACGCAACCAAGCGGAGATTGGGACACCAAAACCGCTCTTTGAGCGGTAGACAAACTTCCTTGCAAACCATCGTTCAGCGAGTTTTTTGACGAGAATTTTGTTACCCTTCCACAATTGGGCCTTCTTTTTCTCGGTTAACAAATAGCTCCACTCAACAAGTCGATAATCTAAGAACGGCACCCGACATTCGATGGAGGCTGCCATGCTCATTTTATCTAAGCGCTTTAACAAGGAAGGTAAATACGTTCGTTGATCATAAAACAGCAACTGGTTCAACAAAGAGCCCTCCCTGTTCTTGGCTCGTTCGTAGACGCGGTCTCGTTCAATGAAATCATAACAGTCGGGATAGAAGATTTCGAAATCTTTGCGAGGAATGAGACGCGCATTTTGAGTGACCTGTCGTTTACAATCGTGAAGATCCTCAAAAATCTTAATTGCCTTTCGTAGATGTGCCCTTTGAAAGATGGTGAACAAGCCTTGTGATATGACTTTAGGTAAAAGAGACAAGTACGGGCTTAACAATGGGGCTCGGTAGCGTGGATACCCGCCAAAAAGTTCATCAGCGCCCTCACCCGTAAGAACAACGGTAACGTGCTCTTTCGCAAACTTACTCAGGTGTAAGAGTTGAACCGTGTGTGGATGATTTATTGGCTCCTCTAGATGAAGAACAGCGTTCGATATCGAACTGGCGTACTGCGCCTCATTAATGACTAACGTATGATGGATAGTTTCCATCTTGTTCGCCACCACCTGTGCATACTGGCTCTCGTCATAAGATGCTTCTTCAAAGCCAACAGAAAATGTATGTAACTCAGTCCCCGTTGTCAGGGTTCGAGTGATTGCTGTTATAAGACTAGAATCTACACCCCCACTGTTATAAATCCCAACCGGGACCTCACTAATAAGGCGATAACGCACAGATTCAGTGAGTAGTGTATTCAACTGATCTTCAGCAGAATCAGATGGATCCACAAAATCTTGCACCCGTTTACCCATACCTTCACGCCAAAATCGCACAATTTGGGGTTCGAAGTGCTTTAAGGAGAGAAGAAGAACACACCCGGGAGGCACCTCGAAAATATTTTTAAACATCGTATCAACGCCGCAAATATCCCGAAATGCGAGGTATTCAGGAATTTTCTCTGGATTCACTTCTGCTCGAACTTGAGGGTGTAGCAAGAGGGGGGTGATTTCAGAAGCAAAGATAAAACTGTCGTAACTAGCTGTGTAGTATAAAGGTTTTACCCCTAACCGGTCACGCACTAAAAGAAGAGATTTAGACGGTTCATCCCAAAGAGCGAAAGCAAACATTCCGTTAAATTTTTCTAACCATTCGAAAGAAGAAAACGAAGAAGATTTCAATATTACTTCAGTATCACTACTAGTTATCAATTCAACACCTTGTTGAATTAAACATTGTTGAAGTTCGCGATAATTATAAATTTCGCCATTGTAGATTAGAGTACGGGAGCGACTTCGATCGGTCATAGGCTGTTGACCAGAAGCGATGTCAATAATAGCCAATCTTCGATGTCCAAACCCAACCGGGCCAGAAAAAAACACCCCCTCGTCATCAGGTCCACGATGGGACATCGAGCCAGTCATTGCGCTGAGCAACCGTTGGTCCACAGCCTTATGCGGGTCACGATTAAATATGCCAACTATTCCACACATACGATCTTCCTAAGCCTTATTTACACTCATCCTGCGCTGAGAATAGACACTCAACATCTTGTTACAATTATCCATACTATCGTCTGAAGCGAGAGAATCTATATATCCACGAACGGAGCTAACAAAAAACAATTGGAGGTATACTAACTCAATGTACTGGAAATCTCCAAACACTGCCGCTACGGCAAAACCGATGAGGCCAGCTTGGGCCCCTCGCATCTGCAGGTAAAGACCGGACTGAGATTGGGCAAATGCTGCTGGAAATTGAGAAAAAATATTACGAAACAGGAGGATAAGAAATAAACTGAGACCTACTAGACCTGTTTCCGCTATCATTCCAGGATAGAGACCATGAGGGAAACGCGGCTGGTTAAAGATCAATTCAGACATTTCTTCGGAAGTTACGATGTCGTCGACTTTGTTTATGTACCGCTCTTTAACTGGAGAGAAATTCCTTAGCCCGACCCCCGCAATGGGGTGGTCTTCCCAAATTCGTAGAGCGATACGCCAAAGCACAGGACGCGATGCCGCAGAGACATCCTGCTCTGTTTGTTCCGCAAAAATTGACGTAAATCGGTCATAGTAGGAAACAGGAACAAATGGAGACGCTACCAAAGCAAATACTAGCATTACGGCCGAAATAGTTACGCGATACTTCACCCGAAAAATAAAGGCAATCAGACTGACACCAAGTCCGAGAAATCCCCCACGAGAGTTTGTGTAAATGCAGCAGAGTGCGATCCAGAAGAAACAGGTAAAAAATGAAAATTTTCGTTTTAGAGAAACCAGTGGATCAAAAGTTTTCGCCAATGTAAAAGGTGCTATCAACGCTAACTGCGCTGCAATATAGTTTGACCCCCCCGGCCATAGATTATCTAATCGAGTATTTCCCAGAATTCCTTGCATTACTCCCCAGAAACCTAACAAAGCAAAAGAAATAGAGACAGTCCATATGTAAGCTTCAAAGCCCCTCTTAGTATTGATCAATTTAGAAAACAAAAAACAAAGGACAAATATTTTGAAGAGGTCAGCGGTTTTATTAAAGCTTAACTCTTTCGACTCTTCAGCGAGAAACGAAACAATAATGAGCCACACAATCAAAAGGAAAAAAAGAAAAAGGTTATTTTTTTGATAATCACTAAGGGGAATATTGCTGAAAGATCGTCTTTTGATGAAATAGGCAATCAATACGCCAAGGGAAGTAATAAAGTGAAGTCGCCCAAAAACGAGATTACCCCATACTAACGACTCAGGTCGCAAGATTGTTATGTGAACGAAGAAAAGGACACCAAATAGGGGGTTGGTAAACGTGTAAATGACGCAGGCATAGTATAGTAAAAGTAGAATCGTTGCCCTCATAAACTTGAATGACCATTTAGGTATGCGTCCATACGATCGTTAAACGACTTGGTGGCCCTTTTTTTCCGAAGGCATTTACTGCTCTAATCTGAAGTCTATTTTCTCCACGTTTTAGCTGCCATCTCAAGAACGTCGACTGGTGAAAAAACTCAGGAGCGCCTTGTAAGCTGATTTCAAACCGATCGAAATTAGGAGTGATTGTCCTAAAATAGACGGCTAAGTTCATAGGGTCTCGCCCAGAAACATCCATGGCCAAGCGAATATCCACATGATTGAGCGGCCAGTAAATATCCGATGGAGAGCGAGCTATTGGTCTAAGATTAAAAGGCCCGAATCCCTTGCCGTCCGACCAACACAAGGAATTTTTGTCGCTTCGCTTTGGGTGACCGGGGAAATAAGGATGAGAGAGCCAATCGTTCCGCATTTCGATACAAAAATGCCGATAGTATGGGAGGAGGAGAGGCTGTGCCAATGCACCTTCAATATCATAATGCTCTGGCCTATACGCCCCCTTTACAACTTGGATACTATCAACATTTCCAGTCACTAAAGCTTCGTGTAATTCTAAAGCATTCATAGGAACACCAAGCTGGTTCCTATAATAAAGATTAAAGTCAGTATCAAAAACAACCCATTTCCCAAGTTCATCTACCCAAACTTCCGCGACAGCGTGTTCGGGTTCTCTCGTTGGTGTTTCATAAAGAGAGAGTAGTCTTGCTTGATAACCTAGAGAGGTGGCTACCTGAACAAAGGTCATAGAGGCAACTTGACACCAATACTGCCCTCCCCTTTTTGCTTGTTCTAAAATCTCGACTGCATTGAATCGGAAAAAATTCACAGGCCTATTTGACCCATGAATCCAGTGTTGCCGGGTCCAGTCATTCAATTCGGCCAATTGGTCGAGCTGAGAGGCAGGTTGTTCGCTTTTATTTTTCAAGAGATACAGTGATCGTAGTTCGTACAACTCCTTCACCTGAGATAACTCATAAGCAAAAGTTAGGGCTCTGTCCTCCACTGGGTATGTAGTGGAATCAGATAGATAGACACTTTCCCCAGTAAGGTTGCGCAGTACGTTGATAGTCGCATGAGGCAAGGAGGCATTGGGAGGCCATCCTGCCCAATCTTTAGGATATAGTCTGGAGTAAGAGGCAGAGACATATGGATCATAAAATGAAGTTGTAACCTCAAGAGTTTTAAGCACTCCTGCGCGAAGTAATAGCTTTCCTGCTTGCAATAGCGGAACCTCAAAATAGTTCCGACATACCCAAGATGCAGCAAGTGAAATCGCACCGGTTAGTAGAACGATGCGAACGGCGCTTTTCCACAATCTGGGTGAAGAAATTTTCATCCACATGGGAGATTATATTTATTTTTGCCAATAAACATTGTTGTCGGAACGCAACATAAACATTAGACGTTATCGGAAATAGCGATTTGGGGCCAAAAAAGCCAGGAAAAATGCACAAAAAATCTTATTTCCGATAACGTCTAATGATTGCACAATAGGGAAAGATCCCGAGCCCCTAAACCCGAGCTATCGGGTTTAGGGGCTCGGCTCCCAGCGAAAGAGAGGAGAATCCCTCTCCATCGATAAATGTCCGGTTCCATAACTCAAACATCAGCAACTCCCACAAATGAAGCGACCGGTCCTCTTGGCCAGAGTAGTGTTCGCGGAAAACCGAAGAAATTCCTTCTCGCGTAAAGTAACCTCGCTGTAACGCGCGCGGAGACAATAAAAGATCATGCGCCATCTCCCGTAAATCCTCACGGAACCAGTTCGCAAGCGGTGGTTCAAATCCCTGTTTGGGCTTATCAAGAACAGCATCTGGAACTACACCACGAAGCGCGGCTTTCAGAATATGCTTCTGCTCTGTTCCCGCTAACTTCCACTCCGGAGGAAGGCTTGCCGCAAACTCCATAAGTACGTGGTCGAGAAACGGAGAGCGCGCTTCGAGTGAGTGGGCCATGCTGGCGCGATCCATCTTCACCAAAAGGTCGCCGGGCAGATAGAGTCCAATATCAACATCAAGTGTGGAGTCAACCCAATCAGTAGCATCGCTTGCTCCAAAGGCATTGACAAAAAGGGCTTCCGGATCACAGTGTCCCACCGCAGCCTTAAAATCTGTCGTATATAAGTCTTGACGTTGAGCGACACTGAACTGCCCGAACCAGCGGCTGTACCGACGCTCACGAGTTTGTGCCATAGCCTCAGCCACTGTCGAGATTTTTCGCAGTGGTTGTTGCTGACGCCAGTGTTTTGGTAGCAAGTCGATCAGTGCGGCCACTGTGCGGCGGAGAGGTAAGGGGATAATCTCGCCTCGCTGTGCGCGATGGTTGGCAACATACCGTGTGTATCCGGCAAAGCTCTCGTCCCCCCCATCACCATTGAGAGCAACGGTCACATACTGGCGAGTCAATTCGGCAATGGCATAACTTGGCACGGCAGAGGGATCACCAAACGGTTCATCGTAATGCCAGACGAGGCGAGGAAGAATAGCAGCAACATCGGCTTTCACCACGAGTTCAGTATGATCTGTTCCATAACGGTCGGCCACCATTCGCGCAAACGGACGTTCATCAGAGGCCACGTCTTCAAACCCCACCGTAAATGTTCGCACAGGATGGTTCAGGGCTTGTGCCATGTAGGCGACAACGGCGCTAGAATCAATCCCGCCACTCAGAAACGCTCCCAGAGGAACATCGCTCAATAGTCGCAGTCGCACGGCTTCGCTCAACTGCCAACGCAATTCGGCTACTGCATCCGGGAAAGACACGTTGCGCTTTGGGGAATATCGTAATTTCCAGTAGCGCCCGGTTGTCAACTGTCCATCTTTGATCTCTAACCAGTGCGCGGGCGGTAGTTTTTGTACCCCCCGAAACGCTGAAAGGGGAGCGGGGACATATCCTAATGCGAGATAATGATCAATGGCGACAGAATCCGGCTCAACTGGTACGGTAGTATCCGCAAACAAGGCTTTGATCTCAGAGGCAAACAGAAAACGGTCTTTTTCATGAAAATAAAAAATTGGTTTCTTTCCCACCCGATCACAAGCGAGCAATAAAGTATGCGTGCGCGTGTCCCAAATGGCGAAGGCAAACATACCGCGCAGATGTTGGAGACAGTCTCGGCCGTACTCTTCATACGCATGGACGATCACTTCCGTGTCACTATGAGTCTGAAAGATATGGCCGCGTTGGACAAGATATTTGCGGAGATCCTGAAAGTTGTAGATCTCACCATTAAAGGTAATCCAAATAGAACCATCTTCGTTGCTCATCGGCTGGCCAGCAACAGCACGGAGATCAATAATCGAAAGACGGCGATGAGCGAGCCCGACATTTCCCGCAGCCCATACGCCCTCCCCATCCGGACCACGGTGAACCAGAGTACGCGCCATATCACGGAGTTCCCGCTCGGAAACCTTACGGTCCCTATCGAAATAGATTTTTCCAGCGACTCCACACATGATAAAGTCAGCTCACTCCTGGTTCTTTAAGGTGGGTTCCAACATGAGTCGGATGCTCTTTCTTTGGGGGAGTCAGTCCCAGGGTTTTCTCGTAGAGGTCTTCGACACTCCGTAACCGTTTGGTGAAGGAAAAAGAATGCTCGACCCGCCTGCGTCCGCATTCCCCCATGCGAGATCGAAGCTCAGCATCATTCACTAGCGCGGTAACGGCTTCAGCTAAACCGCGAACATCCCCCTGGGGCAAAACGAATCCAGTCTGACCGTGATCGACGAGTTCCTTCGCACCAGCCACGTCCGTTGTGACTACGGGGAGCCCCATCGCCATAGCTTCCAGAATGCTGTTGGGAAGTCCCTCGCGTCGGGACGTGAACAGGAAGATGTCGAAAGCGGCATAAGTAGGCAGGAGGTGCGACTGGTAGCCGGAGAAAATCACGCGGTCGGCAACTCCCAAGGTTTCCGCCAACCGCCGCAGATGCGCTTGCGTCGTTCCGTCTCGTCCTTCTCCCGCCAGAACGAAGCGCGCCTTCGGGAACTGCCCAGTCGCGGCGACGGCAGCATGTAGCCATGTATCCAGATCTTTTTCCGGGTCAATGCGTCCAACATACCCGATGACCGGGAAGGCCCCGGCAATGCCCAGCTCTTCGCGCAAGTCCGTACTAACTTGAGCGCGCGCCCAGACTTCGGTATCAATCGCATTATGAATGACGTTGATCTTCGCAGGCGGTACCCCGGCTGACATCATCTCTTCCTTTGTGGCATGGGAAACGGCGATCAGGGCATCGAATCGCTTCATAAGAAACAGATCGAGCCGCCGATAGAATGCCCCCCGCAATCCGAGCATCACCCACGCGTGAGCAGTGGAGAGCAGCGCTACACGACGGGGCCGCATCCAGCGTTGGATGAGGTAGGCGAACAGATCACTCTTGTAGTCGTGCGCATGAATGAGGTTAATATCGTGGCGGATAACAAGGTCACGGATGGCACGCAGGACGCGGAGGTCAAACTTACCCCGTTCCTCGATTTCGTAGAAGTTCAAACCGCGAGATCGCGCCTGCTCAGCAATACGGAACTCCCGATCACGTACATCCCGGATATAACCCACAACGACCGATACCCGTGCCTGGTCGTGCCGTTGAGCGGATAAGAGAATGGTCTTATCTGGACCTCCTCCCCATTTATAGGTGTTCCGTAGCTCTAGTAACCGAATATCAGGCATGGGGATGCTTCACTTTCGCGTTCGGACGATTCATCTTCCGATACCTCGCGTTGCCTCTTTCGCCATGGATAGCAAATCCCTCAACTTCACACGCAGCTTCTGAAGCTCAGCAAACCGAGGATTGAAGACACAGGGATATCGAAAGTCAGGGTCACCTTTTTGATCAACCACAAGGTCATTCTCACCAAAGAGAGAATAAGAGTGCATGAAAGAATTGGTCAACAGTAAGACAATGGGCCTTGTCAATCGACACGTTTCAAAGGACAAGAGGTCTCCCACCGCAGCACGAAAAAACTCTTCTGACTTTTGCAAGAACTTACCGCGAAGCGGTTCCTCGCTATATTTCGCGGCGAATTTGAACACGTTACTCTTCCTCACGTCCTGCGCCGGCCATGTTTCCGTTGGAATTTCTACTTTATAGAGTACCTGCTTGTATGGCACTTCATGCTCAAGCATCCACTTTGCGTAGTGCAGAAGGCTTGCTTTCGCATACCTATACATATAGTCGGCCTCACCCGTCGGAACTTTAGAATCCAAATACTTCCCCAGAGTCTGAAGAAAAACAGTATAAGACCACCGATGTTCCACATCCGAAAGATTACGCTGTTCAATATCATCCCGCGGATGGATGCACCGACGGATGAGTTGCTCTGCTTTTTTTTCATACTTCTCGTTTTGCGTCAGAGCAAAAGCATCCAGTAAGACACTAATAGAGTTTCCAGCTCCCCGTCCCGGTCCATGATAGCGAGGATCGGCAGTGGCGCTGCAAAGTCCAGTGGGTCTTCGATCAATAAAACTGAGGACGCCATCACGCGCCTCATCCATATTAATGACCCAATCCGCGAGACTGCACACTGCTTCTTTCGCCGTTGGATCTCCGGTCAGGAAGTAATAGTAGAGAAGCCCCGTTGCATAATTATGCTCACACGCGGGACCGCCACCTTGTAAGGCGAGGATGTTCTCACCAACATTGGCTTTTGAGTACGTTCTATGGGTGCTCGTCGCGGCGTCCTTGTAATGTTCCGTATGCCAAAACAACCCGCCATTGAAAGCGGGGCGGTCCCCCGCTGTATGATAGATATCAATATCGATCACATGCCGAGCAAGGTCTCTCACAAGGTCGTACCACCGCGGGTTCCCGCTCTGGACATACTGGACGATCGCGCCAAAAATGACGTCGTACTGGTTGTTATAATGTGCGATGAGCGGCGTCCGCCCCTCGTGGCCAATCGCTTCATGATCGGCATACAGGTCCCCATAATGGCGCCACCCATATTCATCGATAATTTCTCGCCGGTCGAAAAATGTATTGTTGCCCTCAATCGCGCTATCAACCAAATCCTCAGCCTGCTTGAGTGGATCTTCCGCGCCTTGCCCGTTCCGCAGTGCGAGGTAAGGAAAAACGCGCGTGCTTGCATACCACTCAGGCGTCGCGCGGGGAATTAACGGCGCATGCACCCAATCTAACGTTGGGGTCACGTTGTCATCAAACTGAAGAAACAAGGTATGCGTTTTCTGTTCTCCGCCTTGCATCTCATAAGGGTCGCTGTATTGACGCGGAAACAGTCTGAGGATGAGCCGATTATCGTCCACTTCAATCGCTTTTGGAAAGTTCTGCCAGAAACCAGAGAGCGCTCCGGTGACGTTTTTCCCGCGTGACCCGACGGAGACCGTGGGCGTGGCGCGTTCGCCCTCCTCAGCGCGGTTCCCGTCCACCATCACACGATAACCGCGAAATGAGGTCGTTACTTTGCCGAATCTGTTCACATGATTCGCACTGTTCCAGTTTTGGCCACCGCTCGAATCCTGATAGACTTCAAGACTCCCACCCGTCTTCCGCGTTACGACGCAACCCGGTTGTACCGTCCATTGAATCGAGGTCGAGTCCTCACTCGCTAGCGGGACGTGGAGCGACAGATCTCGAAAATAGACCGACCCCTCGTCTCCTAGATCCCATAGGCCCCCCGGGTGCCGCGCAGCCCGTGGGTTGCGGATCGTGAATTCTATCTTCACAAGACCGCTCTGGGCATAAAAACTGAGTCGCGCGATAAAATCGACCAAGGCTGGACGTGAGCGGTGAGAGAAACTTCCTTGTATACACAAAGTGGCTCGCAACGGGCCTGTGGCTTCGAACACACTGGTCTGGATAGACGGCTCATACTCATGACCCGCTGAATCGATCAAAGCAAGGTGACTCCCGTCCCCCGCGAGAAGACTTTTCTCCTTCATCAAGACCCTGTCGAATGGCTTGCAGGTTTGAGCATTCAAAAAGAAAACACTCCGTCCGGTATCTACAACTACACCATCGGAGGACTGTCTTACGGTAGCTCCCGGGGAAGAGACAGTGCTTCCGGAATTTTTTTCAGACCGAAACGTATATTCTGCCCGCTGGGCCGCGGATACGTTCGCCTGGAAGTCCACCACCGCCCACTTCACGCTACCATCCCGCCACCGCGCAAGCACTTGCACTTGGAGGGCCGCTGGATGGTCATGTCCGTCGTACAATCTCAACTCATCGGGATGAACAACCATCCCTTGCGGGAGGGGAAGTCCAACAGTCACCGGCTCGCTCACCCGATCAATTCCAGCGCGCTCCTCAAGGTAGAGAATAAGCGGACGACAGGGGGGCTCAGGCTCACCCAGGAACCGCCCGCCGTCCCCAAAGCCGTTGGCGAAAAGAATCTGCGTCATGTGAAATTTAAAATAGGAGAACGGTATCTCTCAAGCGGCCTGCACAGATTACACGGTGTGCAAGTGCGTAAGAGTTGTTGCGAGATCCGCAGCGACATTTCTCACGTCGAATTTCTTGTGGGCACCGTCGACGATAGTGGACGATAACCGCCGCCCCAGCCACGCTTGATATAAGGTTGCCATTGCTTGCTTAATCTCTAGGACGTTGTTCGGCTCGGCAACGACGCCGAGCCCCTCGTCAATGATCAAGCGACAAGTTGCTCCCTCCTGGGGTGAGATCGCAAGAATAGGTTTTCGCATACCGATGTACTCAAACAGTTTCGAGGGGATTTGAGTTGTCGTCCCAGGTTGTAATAACACGAGAACGTCCGAGGTCCGTAGATATTCGAGGCTTTCCTGATGAGGGACATGATCTTGGAGAAGGACTATGTCCTGGAGCCCGTTTTTCGCGAGATGCTCAGGAAGGTTGTACGGCAGGTCAACGGACCCCACCAGCAACACCCGCATCTGTCGCTGGTCTAACCGTTGTTCTTGAATCAGTAATTTCACCGCCTCAAGAAAAACGGCGGGATCCCTCTTGCCGTAGAGAAACCCAGTATGCACCAGAGTGAAACAGCTATCGCTACTGCCCTTCTCAGAGGACGGCCCAGTGGCGTAATCATCCGGATCAAACCCATTAAGCAGGGTTATGAATTTCGCGGGAGGCTGTTGTGGAAAGCGTTTGATAAATTCCAGTTGCAGCTCGCGGGTGTTCGCAATAACGACATTCGCTCTTTCGATCACGATTCTTTCGAGAGCGCGTTCAAGACGCTCGCGAAAAGCAGAATGTCGCTTCCGAAAGGGATTGGTGAGCCAGGGGTCGCGGAAGTCAATCACTAACGGTTTTCCCGTCAGTCGTTGGAGGGCCGCACCAATGAGATGGGCCGTCCAGGGCCTGCCGGTGGAATAGATTGCATCAATCGCCTTGCTCTTCATCACCTGTAGTCCGGTATAGACGCCGGGAAGGAACCAGCCGATTTCCTCGTCTGGAATTTCGAACATATCGGTGATAGCGTCTTTCAAGCGTTGGTAGCGTCCATCGGTCGTGGGGAAAGCGGGGTCTCCCGCCATCGGGGCCTGGGGGATCGTCATCCCATTGGTGGAACGCTGCTGTGTTTTTATCGTTTTCTGCAGTTCCAGCAATCTAGTAACCCACCGAATAACGGACGTCCGAATGATCTCGGCGTCCGCCGGCACTTTTTCCAGCAGCGATCGGTCGAGGGAGAGATACGATTCGTAGGAGGATTCTTTCGCGGTGAGCACAATAGGTTGCCATCCGTGGGCTGGAAGATATTTCGCGAATTTCAACACACGTTGTGATCCCGCGGCACCAATGCCGCCCACGGGCGGAAAGAAATACGCGATCATTAAGAGTTTCTTCATCAACATCCTACCTATGTGTTCCGCCACTCGTAAAAGGGCGCGAGGCCTCGCGCCCAAAAATAGATCGCATAAAAAACGGCAAAGTGTGGGAGGTGATGCCAGTCGCCACTCCGAAAGGCTGTCACTCCAGCTATCATCACGAGCGGCAGCAAGAGGGCGATACTCATCCACGCGATAAGTCGAGAACCTTCCCAATTTGTTAGCACTGAGATGCCAATGAGGATGACGACAAGAACGGACAGGAACAGGAAATAAAGTGGCAAAAGGAGACTGGGAATTTCGTACAGTTGCAAACCGTGTCGAAAGGCGCCCCCTAAATTATCACGTCCACGCCAAAGTTCTTTCCGAAAAACCTCTCGCAGATTCTTAGGTTCACCATAGTGCCAACAACGAATATCCGCATCAGCGATGACTCGATACCGTTGCGAGATCCGAAAACAAAGATCGACATCTTCACAGGTGGTAAGTGACTCGTCGAAGCCGCTACTCTCCCAGTAGACATCTCGCCGAATGAACATATTCCCCGCGGGAAGCCACTTCGCCGCACTGAGTCTTGGGCGCACGTCAGCTTGTTTTTGCAACACTTTCCGCACCCAGGTCTGGGGGTGCGCTGGCATCAAATAAGGGCTTCCCACCAGACCAACGGTGGAGTCAGAAAGGTGAGGCAGGGCTTTGTTGATCCAGTCTTCAGCAACGGTACAATCCGCATCGACAAAAGCTAACACTTGGCCGGAGGCAACGGCGGCACCACAATTCCGCACGCTGGAGATCGTTCCCCCTTTCTTCGTTACTACCTGCGCCCCGCCTTGGCGAGCGACGTCGGCGGTAGCGTCACTCGATTCGTGATCAACAACAATGATCTGAAGTCGTTCGCGGGGGAACTGCAACACAGCCAGAGATGCTAAGAGAGCCCCCAGCATTTTCTCCTCATTGTGTGCCGGAATGATGACAGAGACTGTGGCATCGCTTTGGTCCAAATTCTGTTCGATCACAATTTTTCCGTTTCTTCTTCAACTCAAGTTTCGGTCATTTTCGAAGCGAGTATCGACCTTGAAAACTGGCCGAAAGGTGAGATTCGATAGACATTATCCGAATAACGATTTGAGGTGACCCCACCCCGAAAATCGATACCGAACCCTTTCGGAGAATGTCGAATTTCCGCACATTCTTTCCAGCGCCTCTATTTGCTCATTTTCGTACTTCAATGATCGCTGACCAGCAGTATCGTTGTAGAAAGGGAAGGAATCTCAGCAGCCATTGGTCAATCGCTTCTGTTACCAAGAGGCTCTTCAAAAAGATCCACTTACTGCCTGTCGCCCACAGCAACCCTTGAGAGAAAGTTGAGAGCAAGGCATGTCCTTGAAATCTCGCTTCCCCGAAGTGTTTCCCGAACTGCTGGATCTGCTCCACCGACATGGGTTGTTCCGTCGGCGTGCGGCGTGCAGGCGTCAACCAGCGAAAGAGTTGTAACAACCAATTGTGAGACAAAGGCTCGATAAATAATGCTCTCCCCCCAGGTTTCAATACGCGCGCGATTTCAGCGCCCACACAATCCAAGTCCACATGATGCAGAATGGAGACGCCAAGGACGAGATCAAAGGCTTCATCTGGATATCCTAAGGCTTCGGCTGCCATAACCGCGGGATGAATACAAGACGCAACGCCGGCCCTTGTCGCATCATGGATCAAGTTACGCACACTCTCGGAGGAGATATCGAACGAATAAACCGCCGCTCCATTGCGGGCATACGCGAGGGTACTCCACCCTTCCCCACACCCAAAATCAAGAACGGATTTCCCCTGGATGTCACCGAGCGCCGCCCAATAGGCTCGCCAGATCGAGTCTACTCCGCCAGCGGAGTAGAAATTCCGCTGATCCGAATTATGAGCAGAAGCGGCTTTCTCGTCGTGAAATTGCCGCTCCACATCATGTCTTTCACGTAGGGCTTCGAGTTGTTGTGGCATGACTTTCCTATCTCTTTGGCTTTGATGGTTTACGATTCGTGAACTGAAGAGTCTTTCTCACTACTTTGCTTGATCACCGCGGGGACACCAACGGCGACACTCCCTGGAGGTATGGAGACGAGGACGACGGCATTGGCGCCAATGCAACACTGGTCGCCGATTTCAATCGCACCGAGCAGTTTTGCTCCAGCGCCGATCAGCACGCAATTCCCGACCCGTGGAGCCCCGCCCTGCCCGCCTAAGTCTCCCAAGGTCACGCCGTGGTAGAT
>JABFSC010000072.1 GCA_013140885.1 Deltaproteobacteria bacterium
ATCTCTTGACCTTCGCGTTGTATTTTCGCGGCGAGCCGCTCTCTGGCGCGCGCATGAATTCGCGGCTGATTGCGTGCGCCGTGCTCCTGGCCGTGCCCTTGACCCTGGCGGAGGATTATTTTTTTCCCGTGACCGCCGTGCTCCAACAGACGCTCTTTCTCGCCCCGAGCAGCATCGCTTTGGGCGGTCTCGGACCAGAGGGTGCGTATCTCTCGCTGGGCGCCCTCTACACCTTGATCCCGTTACTCGTGGTCTCGTTCGTGATTGGGAAAGAACTGTGGGACGAGCCCCTCAAGCACGGGTTACTGTGTGGCGGCTTGTTCTTTTTACTGATTCTGCCCACGATCCATCTCCAATCGGGCGCCCTGTCGATGGGCGTGGAAGTCAGTTGGGCGGTGGGCGCCTTGCTGGGCTCGCTCCTTGGGGCCTGCTCTGGATTCGGCTTACGCACCCACCTGACCACCTGAGCCGATCACTAATGCCCTTTGCTACTCCGCCAAAAATGCGACAACCACCCTTCCGTCTCTCGTGCCGTGATCTGCTCCAGTTCTCCAGCATCTAGCCAGATCCCGCGACACCCCGTGCAGCGTTCGACTTGGATTTCTTGAAAGGCCATATCCTCAAGTGTCGCTTCACACTTCGGACACCGCAGAGCGACGGTTGGCGTGGGTTGTTCCTGTTCTTTCCCTTGCCCCCGGTATCGCGTTTTCACCACGGCCTCTTGCGCTTGTTCGCGGACATCCTCGTCCGCGAGTCCCGTTTTTCGATCTTCCGATGAGTGCGCCATAGCAATGCTCCTACTGGTGACCAAAGTTCTCCCGTGCCCGCTAATCAAAAATATCGAAAATCTCCGTCCACCGCCGCTTCTTGCGGTAGCGGGGGTCCTCGGCATAGCGCCGGTCGTCGTCGTAGTCATCATCAACTCTTCTTGGCCGGCGTTCGAGTCGGGCGCGTTCATCTTCCCACTCCCGTTCAACTTCCCGCGCACGGGTGAGGATTTTTTCAAGTTCACCACGATCTAGCCAGGTACCTTTGCAATCCGGGCAGACATCCAGCAGCACGCCGGTCTTGGTGAGTTCTTGCATTTGCGTAGTGCAGTGTGGACACAACATACAGGGCTCCTTTCTTGGTAAGCGTTCAGCTGTCAGCTGTCAGCCAGACAGGACACACACAAGAGTTTGTTGAACTGCCAACACGAACCAAAGCCCTCTGGATGTACATCTGCTTGTTTTTGCTGAAAGCTGAGGGCTGAACGCTGAACGCTTATCTTTCTTCATATCCTTGGTTACGCCGCCATGGCCGGTTTGACGTCTTCCGACAGCGCCCGCGGCCACCACAGCGAGGCCACAATGGCCCCACCGAGGAGGGCAATGATCACCAGCAGCGAAATTTCAATGGGAATTTTGTAGACCTCAAGCAACAACATTTTCACGCCGACGAACGCGAGCACCAGCGCGAGCCCCACCTTGAGGTAGTGGAACATGCCCAAGACCCCCGCCAGCAGGAAATACAGCGAGCGTAAGCCGAGAATGGCGAAGATGTTGGACGTGTAGACGATAAAGGGATCATTGGTGACCGCGAAGATGGCGGGGATGGAATCCACCGCGAAGACCATGTCCGTCCCCTCGATCACGAGTAAGACGATCAGCAGCGGCGTGGCATACCACCGGCCATTTTGTCGTAGAATAAAGCTCGTACCGTGATAGTCGGGAACGGTGGGGACCAACCGCTTGAACAGACGGACCAGCGGATTCTGTTCGGGGTGCATCTCTTTTTCCTGTTGGAATAACAGCTTGAGACCGGTCAAGACCAAAAACCCGCCGAAGACGTACATGACCCAGTGAAACTGCTGGAGCAACGCGGCTCCTAGCCAGATAAACAGTCCGCGCATGATCAGCGCCCCAAGAATCCCCCAGAACAGGACGCGATGCTGGAGCGCGGGCGGCACGGCGAAGGACGAAAAAATCACCGCGAAGACGAAGAGATTATCAACGGCGAGGGCTTTCTCGATCAGAAAACCCGCGAGAAATTCCTCGCCGCGCTCCACGCCAAACCAAACCCCGACCGCGACGGCGAAACTCAAGGCCAAGCTAATCCACACGATGCTCCACACAAGCGCTTCGCGCGTGCTGACCGTCTGCGCCTTGCGGCGAAAGACCCCGAGGTCGAGAGCCAACATCAGCAGCACAAATCCGGTGAATCCGAACCACAGCCCTGGGGTCCCAATCGTTTCAATGGTCATCATTACTCCTTTTCTGAATCGTCAGCGAAAATGTGGAACGGTGAGCTAGGGGACGAAGGGGGAGGAGTTTCGTCGCGCCCAGCTTCCGTGACGGGGAGTGCACAGAGCACCGTTCCACAGTGGGTGAAGGAGGAACAAGTGGGACGAAGGGTCCTCCTTCAATGTCTGTTGCTTCCTTCACGCGATTGAGCCTACGCCTCGGGTCACCGTGAGTTACGCGGCCACCCGCTGGCCCTGGCGGCTCATCGCCCGCAAGCGCCGAATCCGTTCGCCCATTGGGGGATGCGTGGAAAGCCAATTCATCAGCGAGCCGCCGCCGGTCAAGGGGTTGACGATGAACAAACTGGCGGTGGCGGGTTGTGGCTCGTGCATGGGCATTAGCTCCGCGCCTTGCGCCAGCTTCGCGAGCGCGCTCGCCAACGCCTCAGGATCATCGGCGATCCGTGCCCCGGCTTCGTCCGCCATGTACTCACGGGCGCGGGAAATGCCCATCTGCACCAGCATGGCTAAAAAGGGCGTCACCAAAGCCAGCAATAAGCCACCCCCCGCCGAGCCTTCACCCTCGTCATCCTGGTTGCTCCCACCGAAGATGGCGGCGAAACTCAAGGCATTGGCCAGGTAGCCCACCGCCGCCGCGATCGTAGCGGCGATGGTTGAGACGAGAATGTCGCGATTCTTGATGTGCGCCAGCTCATGGGCGAGCACCCCGCGTAACTCCCGCTCGGTCAGCAGCCGCATGATGCCCTCGCTGACCGCGACCACGCCATGTTCAGGATTGCGCCCCGTCGCGAACGCATTTGGGTGTGGTTCTGGAATGATACAGACCCGCGGCTTGGGGATCCCCGCCCGGTGTGCAAGCTCATCGACCATGCGGTGCAGGGCCGGGGCCTGCTCCGGAGTGACCTCTTGCGCTCCAGACATACGCAAGACGAGACGATCGGAGAAGAAGTACGCGCCGACATTGAGGATCAAGGCCAAGGCGGTGAACCCATAGAGATACCCCGGCCCCAGGAGCCCGCCGAAACCAATGAGGATCGCGGAGAGCACGCCCAGTAAGAAAATGGTTTTGAGTTGATTCTTCATGACAGCAAGCCTCCTTGTGAGAATGTATTGACGATGTCCGCTCGACGTTGACGACGAAAGAGCATGGCGGCGGGGATGCGCGCGGATCGGACAGGGGAGTCCGCGCCGCCGTGTTGGCGCTCGATCTCTCGATCGACCACGCCTTGAATCCGGTCCACAGCCCGATCCACCGCGTTCATGCACTCACTGTCCAGGACTTCCACTTGCATGTGTCCAGCTCCGGACAAGGCCACCACGATCTGGCACTGCTTGTCGACGCCGCCACGGGGGCCGTTAATATCCTCCAGCCGCACGGCGACATGGAGAATCCGCGCGCCAAAGCGACTCAGGGCGAAGTGGAGTCGCCGCTCAATGTGCGTGCGTAAGGCGTCGGAAATAGTGAGTTGGTGGCCACGAATGTCGGTGCGCATGGGGTCCTCCTTCACGCTTTGGTCTTCTTGCTGATGTCCGGTGGTCATGGTGTGTTTATAATCCTTCACCGGTATCTAGACAAATAGATAATTTTCATGTCATTCATAGAGAAAACCAATAGGAGGAGATTGCGATGGAGTGGTTGAATTATCATCATCTGCTGTACTTCTGGACGGTGGCGCGACTGGGCAGCGTGACCCGCGCGACCGAGGAGTTGTATTTAGCGCAACCCACGATCAGCGCGCAGATTCGCACCTTGGAAGAGTCGCTTGGCGAGAAACTCTTCACGCGCATGGGACGCAACTTGGCGTTGACCGAGGTGGGACGCACGGTGTTTCGTTATGCCGATGAAATCTTCGCGTTGGGGCGCGAGATGGGCAATACGCTCAAGGGACGGTCGGTGGGACGTCCGGTGCGGTTTGTCGTGGGCATCACGGACGCGATGCCCAAACTCGTGGCCTATCGCTTACTCGAACCCGCGTTACGCATGGCCGACCCGATTCGCGTGGTGTGTTACGAAGATAAAGCGGACCGCTTACTGGCTGAGTTGGCCACGCAGAGCTTGGACTTGGTGCTGACGGATGCGCCAATGGGGCCCACGATCAAGGTCCGCGCCTTCAACCATTTGTTGGGCGAATGTGGGGTCACGATCTTTGCCGTGGGGAAACTGGCCACGACCTATCGCCGGGGCTTTCCTCAGTCCCTGGAGGGCGCGCCGTTTCTCTTGCCCACGGACAATACCGCCCTGCGCCGGTCGCTCGACCAATGGTTCGAGGCGGAAAAGATTCACCCGTTGATGGTTGGCGAATTCGAGGATAGCGCGCTGGTGAAGGTCTTCGGGCAGAGTGGCATGGGCTTGTTCGTGGGGCCGACGGCCATCGAAGCGGAAATCAAGCGGCAATACGGGGTCCAGGTCGTGGGACGGATCGAGACGATCCGCGAGCGGTTCTATGCGATTTCAGTGGAGCGGAAACTCAAGCATCCCGCCGTGCTCGCGATCTCGGACTCGGCACGGCAGAAGCTGTTCGAGTGAGGGGGGCGCGCGGCGGGGTTTAACTCGACGGCGCTTTCGGCTCCTGGCCAACACGGTCCGAGCGGCGGGCATGCTTCTCCAGGTAAAACGCGCTGGCCAGTGTCACAATGAGTGCGGCAATCCCCAGCAACGTCAGGGCGGACAGCTCCTTGGGTTCGAGAATAATCACCTTACGGGCAATGGCGATCAGCGCCACCTCCAGCACGATCTCGACGTGCACGATATGATCGGTCAGATACGCCTTGATGGTTTCCAG
>JABFSC010000747.1 GCA_013140885.1 Deltaproteobacteria bacterium
AACCCGGCTTGCTCCGCCAACATCTCACCGCCGTGCAGGCAGCGGTGGCGATCAGCAATGGCGAAGCGAAAGGCGCGGAACTGGGATCACGCGCACTGACATTCACGCCAGGCACCGTGCGAGGCGGAGACTATCGCTTCGCCATTGGCACGGCGGGAAGCTGCACGTTGGTGTTACAGACGATCCTCTTGCCATTGTTACGAGCGGATCGAGAAAGCACGGTGACCATTACTGGTGGGACCCACAACCCATCAGCTCCACCAGTCGATTTTTTACAGCGTGCATTCTTACCATTGCTGGCGCGTATGGGTGCCCCGGTTGAGGTCACGCTCAAGAAGCATGGCTTCTTTCCCGGTGGGGGTGGCGAGATTGTCGCGCGTATTCCCCCCTGCCCTGCCCTGCACGGCATTGAGCTGTGTGACCGTGGCGAACGGCGATGTGGATTCGCGGAGGCGTACATCGCGGCGTTGCCGGTGCATGTCGCCGAGCGCGAACTGAAAACGGTTGGCGAATTGATGAATTGGCCAAAGGAGCAATTGTTCGTACGCGGTATCTCAGGGCAAAACGGCATCGGCAATGCGCTCGGCATCACACTCGAGCACGAACATATCACCGAGGTCTTCACTGGCTTTGGCGAACGTGGCGTATCATCCGAAACAGTCGCGAAAACCGCCTGTGACGAAGCGCTGGACTACATCGCCAGCAACGCCGCCGTTGGTCCTCACCTGGCCGACCAACTCCTCTTGCCACTCGTGCTGGCCGGAAGTGGTCGTTTCACGATGCCTGCACCGACACTGCATTTCACGACCAATGTGGCGGTGATTGAGCGGTTTTTGCCGGTGAGGATTGAGGTAGCCAAGGAAGATGGTCATTTATGCACAGCCCTTGTACAGTACGCAAAGGAGAGTTAGCCGATGACCGAGGAAGCGCGCATGCAAACAGTCGATTTTCAGCAAGTCCTCATAGCCGCTCGACAGTTGTCGAAACCCTCACAGGCACAATTAGTTTCTGCTTTGCTACAGGAGCAGAAGTCAGTGCTTCACCCACCCTTGGAACCTCTGACCGGGTTAACCGCGGCAGAATTACAAACCCTAGCCGACGCGGTACTCGCCCCAACGCAGGCAAAACGGCTGAAACAACTCCTACGCTTCCAGCGTGAGAAAAAGAAGTTGCCGCGCGCTCTACAAGTAGAATTGGACACCTTACTCGAAGAGAGTGACCATGTGGCGCTGGTCAAAGCAAAGGCAGCCTATACTTTGAGCTTGCTCAAGGCGTAGCACGTGCCTCGCATCCATCAGGCACTCCGTCAGGCAGTCCTAGCCGCCGCGCAGGACCGGTGCGCATATTGTCTGAGTCCCGCGCAGTCGTAAGAGATTATAGTTCGCTGAGCCAGTTGCCGATGGAAAACCCAACAAGGCCTAAAAGAAAGGACGACTGCCTATGCCACCTCTTGCGACAACATTCCCCCTCGCTCAATTCCTCGGTCTCCCCGCGTTTCGCCCGGCAACCCTTCGCTACAGTCTTCGTGCCTTCTTGCTGCTCTTACTCCTGGCCACACAGGCAAAAGCCGCCACTTTTCCGCCCATTCTCTTTGTCACCCAACCGCCTTTCGGTAGTGACTTCGTGACCGTGAATGCGGTCTTTGGCAATCACGACCCCGGCACGGACCTCACACCTCGTGGAGGCGACCTCTATATCCGCTATAGCGATGGCGTGCTGCGCAACCTCACGCGCGAAGCGGGGTTCGGACTCACCGCCGGACGAGAGATCGCCGTGCGTGAACCCTCCGTTCACTGGGGTGGCACCAAGGCGCTGTTCTCCATGGTCATTGGGGGAACGACCAAGAACGACTACAGCCCCGTCTATTGGCAGATGTATGAGATCACCGGCATTGGCAAAGGCCAGGTGGTTCAAGTACGCAAGCTCGCGCAGCCCGCGGATACCAATAATGTGTCGCCCTTCTACGGAACCGATGATCGCATCTTGTTCACCTCGGACCGCCCCCGCAACGGGTCGCGGCTACTCTATCCGCAACTGGATGAATATGAATCCACGCCGATTGTCACTGGCATCTGGTCGATGCTGCCCAATGGGACGGGACTCCGGCTGCTTGACCACACCCCTTCTGGGGCGTTCACGCCAATTATCGCGTCGGATGGGCGGATCATCTTCACCCGTTGGGACCACCTCCAACGTGACCAACAAAACAACGAAGGCACCCTCTCCTACGGTGCCTTTAACTTCGTGTCGGAAGCGAGCGCCGTGAAACTCACCACGAATGTCGAAATTTTCCCGGAACTCCGCCGTCAGCCCGCTGGCAGTTATTACCATGGTCACACGATGAATGTCTTCTTTCCGTGGCAGATCAACGAAGATGGGACTGGGTTAGAAACGCTCAATCATATTGGCCGTCACGAATTGTCTAGCTACTTCGATTCCTCGCACAACGGATTGCCGGAGTTTATCGCACCGACCGGGAGACGGACGGCCGATCTCTTCTTGCAAATGAAAGAGTCCCCGACTCGGCCCGGCTATTTCCTGGGGATCAAAGCGCCAGAGTTTGCCACGCATGCCGCCGGTCAAATCATCGGGCTCAACGGGTTGCGCACGGTGAATGCGGATCAGATGCAGGTGGACTACATCGGCAATCCGCTCTCCGCGACCTACACACTGGATGGGGTCACGCCGCCGGCGAACTATCCTGGCCATTTTCGTAGCCCCACACCATTGTCCAATGGCTTGCTCATTGCCGTGCGGGCCACTTCTCCATACGCGGATCGGCGGACGGCGGGACCGCTCAGCTCGCGGTATAATTTTCATCTCGTGCAGATGCTCCCTGGCACTCCCTATTGGACTCCGACCGCTCCGATTCTCCCGACCGGGATCACAAAAGCAATTTCGTACTGGGATAACCAATCCTACCAACAACTGTCGTATACTGGGCGACTGTGGGAACTCGATCCGGTCGAGGTGCGGGTGCGGACACGGCCAGCACGTCACACCACACCGGTCCCGGCGATTGAAACTCAAATACTGGATCAGGAGCTTGGCGGTCCGGCAGGAGTGCAAAAGATGCGCGCCTTCCTGGCCGCGCGCAAGCTCGCGTTAGTCGTGAGCCGGAATGTCACCCGTCGCGCGGATCGCCAGCAAGATTTCAATCTCAAAATCACCGGCAGCTCAACCCAAACGGCGCTGCCGGGGACGACTCCAGTGGAGATTTCACATTTACAATTTATTCAGGGAGATTTGCTGCGTGGGTACAGCACGTTTTCCGCGGGCCGGCGGGTGCTTGGGAAAGTGATGCACAATGGGCTGTTACCACCGTTGCCTGCTGCCGGACCAGCGGGCAGCGTCAGGTTAGGCCCCGATGGCAGTATGGCGGCCTTTGTTCCGGCGGAACGCGCCATGTCGTGGCAACTCACGACACCGACTGGGACGCCCATCATCCGCGAGCGCTACTGGGTGACCTTTGCCCCTGGCGAGATTCGGGTGTGCGCCAATTGCCACGGCGTCAATACAAAAGACGTGGTGCTTGGACAGCCCGAGCCGACTAATCCGCCACAAGCGTTACGCACGCTGCTGAAGTGGTATCGGGCGACGTATGCGCCGTAGGAATGGCTTCATATAATAGAGGAGGGGTGGATCGAGACCTATCCTTAGAACCCTCGATTCAGACCGGGCGGTTGGCCCACTTTGTTGACGAGGACAATTCGGGCAAGACGTCAGCCCACTGTGATAGTTGCGATACACGGTTCCGTTCGGGGCGACGAGCACCGCATTATTATGAGCAGTTTTCGACTTGCTTCCTTGCTCCGAGATGATCCATTCTGAGCCACACGCCGGAGGGCCTCGGGGCAGGAGCAGCACGTCAGCAACCTTGAGGAGCTGTGTCCGCTCAGTGAGTTGCTCCTCATGGACCTCCCCGCCCGCGGTGGCGAGGGGAACAAGAAAGACGGCAAGATTCTTCATGCTGGTCTCCAGACATGTTTCTTTATGCGGCCCGTTGATACCCAGACGCGTGTGACTCCTGCGCGGAGGAGGTGAGCGGTTCCGCCTTGTGCCCTCTGATCGCGGTCAGAATGATTCCCCCAGCGCAGAATACGAACAGGCCCCAAAGCCCAATCCCTAACCAAAATCCGACCTCCGTAAACGAGACGGTTGCTGTTGCGATACTCCACATGAAATAGCTCCTTTCTTTGTGAAATTGTTTCTTGACTGTCCACTGCTCTTCAGCCTTGGTTGCGATCTCTGTAAAGAAAGGCGTAACAAGGCGATGAACACCGGTGTTCATCGGTGAGTGAACACTGCCAGTGACCCCTGGCAGTGTTCACTGGCACGGAGGGGGTCTGCTCGCGAGGGAGCGGGGAAGACGAAAGGATGGGTCGTTGAGATAGAGAAGCGACAATGGAGCTTTGGCTCGTGTCAGAAGTTGACCAAAATCTGCCGTGTTTTCCTATCTGGTTGATCGCTAAGAGCTAAGAGATGAACGCGTACAACTGAAGAGCTAGGGAGCCGCCCAGTGATAAGGTGAAAGTCACTGAGTGTTTGTTAGTGCGAGGCGCTAATAATGGCCATGCAGTTGTTTCGAAATTTCTCAGTCAAACCAAACGTCCAGAGCATCGTCCTATTCACACCTCGGATCGGCCCAATCATTTGTCCGCTCTGGCCTCGCGCGCTGCCCCCGCGGGTTTTAATGGGCCTCACTCTCTTCATGGCGCGGGAACAAGAAACATGGGACCTCGCACGGGCGACGGGTACAGCCCATACGGATCTATGACAAGGGTGTGCTGAGCCATGTCATACCATTGACGAACGCCTTGAAGGTATTGCTGATAGGGTGTCACAAGAGGTTGACCAGTCAGTGCCCACAATGCCTGCGCCAACTCTTCCTGCTGACGCCCGTCTTTGGCTTGAGCCGCGGCTTCCAGCATCAGGTGAATAACAGACGGCCCCACAAGGAAAGCGAGGCACGACAACACTTCGGAATTGGTGATCCAAGCCGGATCGTCCAATATGCGCGCGACCAGCAAATCAATATGGACGCTTCTTTGACCCGCGTCGGAGAAGAAATACAAGAAAAGTATGCGGTGCGCGGCATCAGAAAAATAGGGAATCCGCGTGTGTGCAAGGAGCAAGTGCTGCACGTTGTCCCTGAAGGGGCCGTGTATATTGGCAACGTTGCTCACCACTGCGCGCAAATCTCTGCTTCCTTCCGAGGCGATGAGCAAATCAGCAGCAGCGTTGAGCCAGTCCAGCGCCGCCCTTCTTGTCTCATCAAGCTCGAGCGGAAGGGGCAGGGACTGGGCAGTCACGCCGTACGCGAACAACTCGTCACAGTGAATCTGGTTGCTATTGAGCCAATCCTTGAAACGAGGGTTCGCAAGGGCAGCACGCACAAAGATCGAAAGCGTTCCCTGTGCACGGGCTGCCGCGTACTCCTGGCGCAATTGGGCATAAGACGAATCGCTAGCATTCGAGGCGGTCATAATGCGCTCCATTTCCTGAGGTTGAGTCTCGTATCCAAGCGGCGCGACAACACGGTCGCGCCGCCTGTCAGACAGATGGCGATAATCGAGTAGACACAAAAGTACACCCAGAAGGAAGAGATTCACGGGATCTCGTCCATATTCGGGGTCACAACAGGATCGACCTCTCCCTTGCAGTCTCCCCGTGGCGCAGTGAGGCCAGGAATCGTGTCGGGATCAGTAAGGGGAGGATACTTCTTGTCCGCTTCCTGATTGTAGACGTACTGCTTGGTCACGGGATCGTACTTTTTCGGCGGTAGGTTGTAGGCATCGAAGAGTTCTTGTCTCATCCTCGCATTGCTACTCTCCAGAACACCAAACCCAGCATACTTGTTGTTCCCAGTCACAATCGCATTTTCTCCTTGGAAGGCACGGTTGAGGCTCTGCCCATGCCGATTGAGATAGTCCGGATGATTGTAGAAATATACCCAGTCGCCTTTTTGCAAAGAAGCACGGTTGGGTCGGCACTCAACCGTGTAGTATTTTTGGATTGGGCCCTTGTTCGGCGCAATCCGAATACCATCCTTGAACAACTCATCAAACTTCTGGGGACCCAGGGTAGCAAGAAGGGCTCTATAATAGAGCAAGTCAATCGCGGTCATGCATTCAATAACAACCGGGCAGTCGTCCCCATGAAATAAGGAGTCAATCGCCTCGGACGGCTTCACATTCGGCTTGAGCTGATAATCCATGGAGCGGCTTTGCTCCGGCTTCTTTCCGTCCGCTGAGGTCGGCTGCCAATGGGACGGCGGCATACGGTATTCGTTGTCGGTTGTATTATGCCGGTACTTGAAGCGAAGCCCGCCGCCGGGGCATTTGCTCGTGTTCAGCTCTTTCATGCCACTCACCAAATGGTCTCGGATATTCTGCTCTTTCATCTGACGGCTCTCAGATTGTCGGCAGGGGACGCACGGGTCAGCCACACGACTTGAGCCATACAGCTCTGGATGACGAGCCCTAAGTGTTCGTAACTTCATCCAGATCCGCGCTTGTTGTTCCTTGCTCGTTGCCCTAATGTACGCCTCGCGCAACTGGAGTTCTTGCCTGCACACCTCTTTCTGCTCGGCGATCCCCCTCAGTAGTTGGGCTTTCCGCTGCTGCCCATCCGCGTCGGCAGGCTGCATGGTTTGCAACTGCCCCTCCGCGGCTTCCAGTGCCCGGATACGTTCCTGAAGGAGGGCTCGGCGAGAAGGTGGGTTCTTGGTAGTGCTCATAGGTTTTTACGCTCCTCAAGTGCTCAACGTCTCGAATAGCACCTGACCGCATCAGTCATTGGCGGCAACCTCATGGTCTTCCACCTGATACAGGGCTTCTTCGATCCTGTTGATTTTCGCATGTCCGTCTAGGGTTGGGTCGCGGAGGATTGTTTGGGACCACTCGTGTTCAGACTCGGTGTCGAAATGCTCGCCGAGTTCCAATGTGAGCACGACAAATGCGGCCACGTCTTCTTCCCTGTTGATACCGTAGGTTATGGCTCGAGCAATCGTGGCCTGAATCCTCATACGCAGATCGGTACGAGCCAGATCCCACACTTTTTCCGGGTATTTGCCCTCCACGTGAGCAACGAGCCGACTTGCAAAACGAGCCCTGAGGTCAGTGGCAAACGCGTCCATTTGTTCTTGTCGGATTTTGATCATACTGACCTCCCTCGTTCGGGTCTCGGCTTACTGCCGAAAGACCTTTCGCTTCAGCCTTTGTTGTGACCTCTGTAGAGAAAGGCGTAACAAAGCGATGAACACCGGTGTTCATCGGTCAGTGAACACTGGCGGTGTTCACTGACGCGGAGGCGGTTTGATCGCGGGGAAGTGGGGAGACGAAAGGGCGGGTCGTTGAGAGGGAGAAGCGACAATGAGGGGGAACCTCACTCACTGTGGCAGGCGGGGGATCAAGACGGGAAACGGGCTGGGGATTAAGTACGTAGTGTGTAGGGTGGGTCTTGACCCACCCTACACACTTACAACCGACGAGCTAGGGAGCCGCTCAATGGCAAGATGAGAAGTCACTGGTCGTTGGTCAGCGCTAAGCATGAAAAATGTCCGTGAAGTTGCTCCGAAATTTCTTAGGGGAGATCTTGATGGTCGTCGCCATCATTGGCTCATACAACTCAATGATGGGATCTTCGAGACCTCGGAGACGTAGCACGGCGAAGCCATGCCACGTCAACACATCTGGGGCACCCTCCCGAGAAGTAGCAATGGTCGTGACCCTGGGGGCGGCCTTCACCACCGCGCTGATATCCGACAGATCGGTCGTTTCGTCGATAGGGAAGTGTTTCGGGTCCGAACCCATCAACATCTTCCAGAATATGGCAGGATTGGTCTCCTTATCGACCTCGGTGTAGCCCCCCACCTGTACAGCGTAGGCCTTTTCGATCACGCTCGACCAGAGCGCATCGGTATGGTTAGGACGGTAGGGCGATCGCATGTAGGTCAAGGACCAGTTCCGGTCGGCATCGTCGGTGTAGAACACGTCGCTCACCTCAATCGCAGTTTCCCCAAGAGTCACAGTGAAGTAGCGTTTCGAGAGGATAGTTTTGGCTATGGAGGGACCGTTTGGATCGGTCGGTACGGCGGAGAGATCGGTCACAACTGCGATGGGATGCTCGGTGATCATGCCCTGGAGCCGTTTGCGGCCGCTCTTTGTATGTGCCAGCGCCGCTAGGATCGAGGCCATTGAGCAATTAGCGAGGCCGGTCTGCTGGACGTCACCCGGAACGGGTCCACTCTCGTTGAAAAGATTATACGTCACCTCGTGAGCCGTTTTCGTCTTGGAATCGGCTGCTGGCGGAGGCATCTTCAGCGTCTTGACCATCGTGGCCATCACTTTTGGTCCCATCACCATCGGGATATGAAACCCCAGTGGGCCGGGGTATCGGCCCCCAATGCCCACTGGGGACGTTCCGAGTGGTCCAGGAAACCGCGAGCGCTCATCGTTTCGAAAGGCCATATCAATCTCCTTGTGACAGGTATCTCGTAGGGAGCCTGTCGCGGTATTCATCCATACTCTCGGCATTACGAGACACGTGTGAGGACGAGTTGCGGAGCAATGCGTTTGAGAGTCGTGATAAGGTCAGGCCTACTTAAAATGATTAATTCATCATAAGCCACATTATTGAGGAGCGTGATTGTCATGCGCCGTCCACCGCCTTGTATGACTCTATTTTTGTAATTCCCTGGATGAATTTTTCCATCAACCCTCTGTGCTTCGGCCTTCCACTTTTTCTGAAATTCCCATATCACTCGACCCGTCTTCCCATCAAAAAAACCCGTGGGCTCAGGCAAATCGGTGATGCCGAAGCCGCCTAATTTCAACTCTACAAGTTTGAACAATGCTTGAATCAGCATGACATCGAATTTTTCATTGCTTCCTCCAACCCCGACAATGTCGGAAACATTGACGTGTTCTTGTGAGAACGTCATTCTACCCGCTTTAAAATTGACCGTTTCTATTGTTGCCATTCCCATCTGCTCCTTTCGCTTCAGCTTTTATTGTGATCTGTGTGGAGAAAGGCGTAACAAAGCGATGAACACTGGTGTTCATCGGCGAGTGAACACTTGGGCAGAGAGGCTTTTGCGTCCCCTCCTTTGACAAAAGAGGGCGGGAGGATTTGATCAACAGAATCCACTTTTTGATCAGGATTGCGTCTTTTTCTCCCCTCCTCCGTCTCTAGAACTGGAAACCGACAGCGAGTTTCTAGAAACAACCCCGACAGATAAGGAGATACGTCATGAATACATCCGCATCACCGCAGCCAAGTGAACGCCCGGCCTTGGCCCGTTCTCTCGAGATCGAGCTGTTAGCGCTTGACCTCAACACCTGCACTCGTTGCGTTGGCACGCAAGCCAACCTCGAACAGGCCCTCGCCACCACCCAACAGGTTTTGCAAATGACCGGCTATGAAGTGCAGGTCCGCACCACTCTGATTGAGTCAGAAGAACAAGCCCGACGGCATCACTTTGTCACATCACCAACGATCCGCATGAACGGTCACGACATTGCCCTGGAGACCCTGGAGAGCCGTTGTGATTCCTGCACGGATCTGTGCGGATGCGAGGAAGGAACCAACTGTCGCGTGTGGCGGTATCAGGGCCAGGAGTACACGGAAGCGCCTGTGGGGATGATCGTGGATGCGCTGCTACGTGAGGTCTATAGTGGAGCACAACCGCTGGGTGCATCACCAGCAATACCCGACGTACCGGAGAACCTGACACGGTTCTTCAGCGGTAAAGCAACGAAGGCGGCTCCGGTCTCCTCCTGTTGCCCGCCGCAAGAACAAACGACCTGCTGCGCGCCAGCGGAGAAAGCGTCCTGCTGTGGACCAGCACCCTCGCCACAAGCTGGCGGTACGGCCAGTTGTGGGTGTAAGTAAGGAACGGTACCGAGGGAGAATGACTGTGACGCATGATACTGAACTCCTCTGGCGCGAGTTACACGACCGCTTACGCGCTTTCATCGCCCGCCGGGTGGATAACCCGGCGGATGTGGAGGATCTCTTACAAGAGGTTTTCCTGCGCATCCATCAGCATCTCTCAACCGTCCGCGAGACGGGGCGGCTCCTCCCATGGATCTTTCAGTTGACGCGCAATGCCATCACGGATTATTACCGCGCGGCCTCACGACGGCATGAAATCCCAGGTCACTCGCTCCGCGACAGTGAGGAAAACACGGGAGAACGTGAGGCTCCCCCTTCGCTCCAGAACGACGAGCAGACATCACAGCAGTACGACCTCGCCCCTTGTCTCACCCCCTTGATTGAACGACTTCCCGAACACTATCGCCAAGCAGTCCTCCTCGTGGAAATGGAAGGGCTCCCGCAACGCGAGTTGAGTGAGCGGTTAGCGGTCTCGCTCTCTGGCGCAAAATCGCGGGTGCAGCGTGGCCGGGATAAGCTCAAGGAACTCCTGCTGCGCTGTTGTCAGGTGGAGTTGGATAAACGCGGGAGTGTCATGAACTACCAACCAGACGCGGGGGCATGTGGGTCGGTGGCTTCCACGACGACATCGAGTGTGGCGCAACCCGCTCCCCCCACCTGTCGCTGTACGCAACCGAAAGGAGAGCAGCATGAGCGATCAACACTGTAACGAGGCGACCACCTGGACTTGCCGGCAAACGGCACTCTCGCAGGAACAGCGCATTATTCAGTCAGTTGACGAAGCGAGCCCTTCCGTTTCACCCACACGAACACTCCCCGCCATCGATCCGGTGCACCCCTTCGTGCCTGGGATGGTCGCGCACTACCTGACCCATCAGGATTTACCCATCACCAGAGAACTGGCAGTGTTGTTCGTCGACCTCGCCAACTCCACACGGATATTATCCCGGCAACCGCCAACGCACGCGCTGACGCTGATCCAGCACTTTACCGAATTGGTGACCGACATCGCGGTAGCGCATTGTGGCGATGTCAAGGATTACGAAGGCGACGGCGCCCTGCTCTACTTTGCGTCGATCGCGCACGCCACCCGCGCGGCGTTGGCCATGCGGACGGCATTCGCCGTACTGCACACGAGAGACGGGCAGGTCATTCAGGCGCGCTTCAGTCTCAATGTCGGAGAGGTCACGATTGGGGTCATCGGTTCCGCGTCGCGACGCTCGGTGGCGCTCATTGGCTCAACCGTGCATCTTGCGGCCCGCCTCCTCAAACATGTGGCCCCCAATGGCATTATCGCCCCGAAGACAGTCGTCGATCGGTTGCAGCAGGAAGCCCCCGCCTTAGCGCGCGACTTTCGCCTCCAGGGCACATGCCTGACGATTCGCGACTTCGAAGAACAGTGTGTGACCGCGTATCACCTTCCCTCTGAAAGTGTGGAGTCGCGTGTCCAGCGTGTCGAGGGGACAGCGCAACAGCGAACCGAGCCCGGTCAGAGCCTGGCTCGGTGTTGTCCTCCAACCCCGGGCGCCGGGCACCCAATGCCGGAGGCATTTTTCCGCCCGGAAGGCGAGTATTGGACGCTGGTGTTTCAAGGAACGGTCGCCCGTATCAAAGACACACGCGGGATGCACCACCTCGCGTACTTACTCCAGCACCCGGACCAAGAGTTTTCCGCCCTGGCGCTCGCGGCTGATACACCCGACTTCGACGCGAATCCGCTGAGCGCGGCACGCCTCCTGAGTGAGACGCGAGACCCGGCAGCCGCCACCGTGCATCTCGCTGGCTTTACCGACGCCGGTGAAGTGCTTGATCCTCAAGCCAGAGCAGCGTACCGACAGCGGCTGACCGAGTTGCACGCGGAACTTGAGGAAGCGCGCGAGTTTCATAATCTCGGTCGGGTGGAAAATCTGCAAGATGAGATCGAGTTTGTCATGCAAGAACTGGTGGGCGCAGTGGGACTGAGAGGGCGCGCACGCAAGTCTGCTTCGCCACAAGAGCGGGCGCGCGTGAACGTCACCCGTGCCATTCGGACCGCGATTATCCGAGTCGCGGAGGCGCTTCCCGCCCTTGGGCACTATCTCACCCAGACCATCAAGACCGGCTATGGATGTGCCTACACCCCCACGCCCACCACCGAACTGCACTGGCAGTTCTAGTCGGATCCACATTTCCTTGCCTGCCATCGCTTCGACCGGACGATCCTCACTCCGGCACGACGAGAGTCTGAGTTTCGAGCTGAGCAGGAGAAAAAAGCAGGGGTGAGGCTGGGCGGACGACCCAGTGCGGGAAGGTCAGTTCGGTCCGCCCGTCTGCGCTAATCCATACCGCCGTGCGCGGGCGATAATAGCCCGGACTGACCTCGCGGAAGTCAGCAAAATGGAGGGTCCGTTCAGTGGCGTCTGGGGAGACAACAGTCATTGCGGTAATGAGATAGGTTTGCTCGTGTCGTTCAAGAGTGACCCGGATACGGTGATACGGTGCCATTGCGGTCAGCGGCTCCCCCTCGAGAATCGGGGTGTGGTCGTTTGGCGACGTGGCGGCAAACTGATAGCGGAAGTCGCCGAGGGCGAGCGCCCAGGTGAGGTCGTAAAAGAAGTAGTGACTGGTTAAGACCCGCTCCGTGGGGCGATAGGGCGTCAGCCGCACGCGTCGCAGGGCGGGCAAGTAGAGCCACTGAGTAGGCGGTGCTTGCGTCGTACGTCTGAGTAAATAGCGATTATCGGCATGGCGTGACGAGTCGCCGAGTTCGAGGGCGACCGGCGAGTGAAAATCCACCCGCACATTCTCCGTGCGGGTCGCCGCGTCCCATAACCTGCCCAGCACGAAATCATAGGTGCGCGCTAACCGCGTATGCTGATAAATCCGCATCTCGCCTTGGGCGAATTCCGTGGGCGCGGCGAGTTGCTGCTGGGCGATGGCGATGATCTCGGCGGCCGTGGGGGCCGCGTGGATCAAGCTCGGGAGAGGGAGAAAAAGTGCAATGCTTAGTAGCAATAAGAGAAACTGATGAAAATCTTTCATTGACGAATCCTCCTGATTAGGACTGCGCCCGCGCCACGACACAGCGGGGCAACAAGGCGGCCATGAAAATCAGCGTGCCGACCGCGCAGGTCACCAGCATCACGCCCATGATCCACCCGGCTTGTTGCACGGGCAGAAAGTGGGAGGTGACCAGCGGCAGGAAGCACAGCGTGTTGAGCAAACAATCCGCGACGATCACCCGCCCTTCCTCACTCATGGTTTCGCGTAGTGCTTCTAACGGCGAGAACGAGGCTAAGGCGCGTTGATAGGTCATGGCGAAGTATAGGCTAAAGTCGGTGGCGGCATTGATCGCCAGTGCACCGATCGGCGCGGTGGACATATCGAGGGGGATTTCCAGCAGCCACATCAGCACCCCCATCACCAGCGTGGCAAAGAACAACGGCAATGCCATCACCAGCCCTCCACGTATCGGGCAAAGGTACTGCGTACCACCGTATGGCGTACTGCGGTACGGCGTCGCCAACCGCCGGTTGCGCCAATACACGAGCCCCCCACACAGCAAGGAGATGAGAATCTGCGACGTGAGGACATTGCTGACTTTGCCTTCCCGAATATACGTGTCCACCGCGGGATAGAGCGTCGAGCGGGTAAAGGCGCTCACCTTCAGCTCAGGGAAGTCTCGCCGCGCCAGCCCCAGCATGGCCTCGCGCAACTCGCCGACAGCGGTACTGGGTTCGTCGCCAAACGAAACACTCACGCGGACTCCGCCAGGAAAATAGAGATGGCGTTGCACGGCGGGTGCCAGGCGACTTTCGATTAACACAAAGGCCGCGTCCACTTCGCCTGGCGTTTCGGGAAAGGGCTTTTTCCACGACTCCTTGGCAATTTGATGGAGCGAGGACAGCACGGAACTGACTTCGCGGGCGCGGGGCAGTTGCGCCAACGCCGTTTGCAGCTCCCACGCGCGCCGGAGAAAGCGCGGGTCTTTACCGTCGGTTCCCTGTGCCGGCTCGACCAACACGCCTAACCCGCCAAAACCCGCTTGCCCTGGCTGGTCAAGAAGCGCGGCGGTTTTCTCAACCAGCGTCCCACGTAAGAATTCCAGCGGCTTGGTGTAACTGTGAATGCCGCCAGTGAAAAACAGCATCGTCACCAACACCCCCAATCCGCCGATGCCAAGGACGATGCCCCAGGGTTTGTGCCCGGTTGCTAGCCATGTCACCAACTGGGCGCAGCGTGCGACCAGGGAGTCGATCCCCCGCTGAATGGACAGCGATACTCGGCTTTGCGGCCGTGGGCGCGCAGCCGTGGGACGGAGGCCGACCAGGAGACCAACTGCTGGGGTCATCACGACCGCCAACAACAACAACCCAGCGGTGCCGACGGCGGCACAGAGTCCTAGTTCACGCATCGGTTGCAGCTCAAAGGTCCACAATGTCGCAAAACCCACGATGGCAATCAGCGCGGTCGTGGCGATCATCCCGTCCACTGTGCGCGCCTCGGCCCACGCTTGTTGTGGGTCGCGCGCCTTGCTGCGTTGGAAGGCGGAGAGCTTGTGCAGCGCAAAGCTGGTGCCTTGGACGATGATGCTGGCATACACCAACAGCGAGTAGACGCGTTCGTGCATGTCGGGCATCAGGCCCATCGCCCCACGCGTCCACACAAAGCCGGCCAAAAGCAGCATACCGACGGCCAGAAGCGTGGTAGAGAGCGAGCCAAAGACCGCCCAGAAGATGGGCAACGCCAGTAGCACGCCGAGGTTGGTCAGCGTGAGCATATCGACGTGCACCCCTTGATCGATAAGCCCGCGCCCTATGACCCAGCCACCAACACCAATCCGCTCGTCCGTGGGCGTGATGTCGCGTTTGAACAGCCATTCCCACTCGGGAATCGCACGGTCTTCGAGAAAAGCGACCGTACGGCGGAATTCGCGAATCTCATCGACGCCAGGCGGGAGATACCGCACGACCGCTGTCCAGGAAAAGTCGCGGCCCACCAGCGGTCCGTAGACGCTGCCATCTCGTGAGACTTGTTCTTGCCACTGTGGGAAATGGAAGGAAGGAGAGGCAAGGGTATCGCGGGTGATGTACGGCTCATCCCGCAGGGACTCACCAGTATCTTGGTACGCAGGAACGTTGGCGAGGCTGAGCACGCCTTCGCCAAACGTCGCCTCGACCCGTTCCGTCAACTGGGCCACCTCCGCCAGATCGTCCGGGGAATGGAGCCCGCCTCTCAGAATGAACGAGATCGCTTCTCCGGCATCGAATCCATCGGGCTGTTTGCCCAGCACATACTGATGCATCTGATGAATAGGATCGTCAGGTCGGACAATCACCGTATCGTCCATCACGCTGCCTTTGTGCAGGCGGATATTGCCCCAGACGCAGACGAAGGTGAGCCCAATAAAGAGCAGGAGGACTGTTCGGGGATGACTGAGGAGCCAGCGATGGAATATGGCTCGTTGGCTACGGTCATCCTGCGCTGTGCCTTGCTGGCCTTGGGCTGCGATGACCGGGGCTGTGCGTGCAGTGGGTGTGTCATAGAACATGGCGATGTACTCCTTTTACTCTCGCTCGTGAAACCCTACGCCCCACCTGCCCCAACGCTTCAGCACAGGGGGAAATATGAGGCGCTCTTAGTGACGGCGCAACCGCTCAAAGAAACGGCCCGGCCGTCTCCACCTTGATCTCGCCGCGATTGATAGCGGGGAGCAGCAGCTCCATCAGTTCTTGGTATTGCTCCTTGGTCAACTGACTCAAGGCGTCGTTGAGAGCCTGCCGGTCTTCATCCGTCCAGCGTTTCGCGGCAATGGCAGTGCGCACGACAGCCGACGCCCCTTGATACGCTACCTGGTTCTCAGGCGAGTTGAGTATTTGCGCGTTGGCGATCTCTTCCGCGCGCGCTTGTTGGCTCTCTGGACTCCACTGCGCGAGCGCGTGACGGAGTTCTTCCCGCACGATTTTGGCCAGCGCCTGTTCCGTCATAGTGTCGCGAGACTGCGCGGGGGCGCAGGTGGGTTCAGGGCGAACGTCTGGCGCGGGGCTCCGTTCGAGCGACTGCGTTAAGGCCGTCACCGCCTGCTCAAGTTGCGCGAACTGCTGGTCATAGCGCGGCTCGTGGTTTCCTGTAGTCATTGGCACTGTCGATGCGTGTGGCATCCACGCCACTGTTCCCGCCCCCAGGACGATGCCAGCACCGAGCGCCATCGCCGTCATCCATCGGCCATTTTTTTGTTGTGTCATAGTCTGTTCCCTTTCCTGAAAGCTGGTAAATACGGGACTTCTCACAGCGGGAGAGTCCTCACTCTCCCGCGTTTTGCGCTAACCGCATGCCTCGTTTACCTGAGGTTGTACGAGCCGTTGTTG